>NZ_JBIMPP010000006.1:0-201274 GCF_043906805.1 Actinomadura sp. SCN-SB
CAGACCCCCCGAACGGCTTCGCCGCTCATGCTGTGTTGCTCCTGGGGGTGGTCCCCCAGACCCCCCGAACGGCTTCGCCGCTCATGCTGGGATACGCAGGCGGCGGCTGGCCAGGCGCTCGATCCGGGCCAGGTCGATCTCGTGGCCGAGGCCCGGCTGGGTGTACGGGACGCCGACCACGCCGCCCGACGAGCGCACCGGCGGGGACACGAACACCGGGCCCCCGGCCGGGTCGGACACCTCGCTCGGCAGCGTCACGCCCGGCAGCGCGGCCAGCGCCACCGCGGCGGCCTGCGCGATGCCGAACGCGCCCGTGCCGGTGCACCACACGTCCCACCCGGCCGCGTACGCAAGGTCGTGGGCGCTGCGCGCCGCGGTGAGCCCGCCGAGGCGGGCGGCGCTCAGGTCCAGGATGCGGCCCGCCTCACGGGAGATCGCCGCGTCCAGGGTGTCCAGATCGCCGATGCCGGGCGCCACCGCCGTGCCGATCTGCCGCTGGAGCCGCGCGTGCGCCCCCAGGTCGGCGGCGGGGAACGGGCGGACGATCGCCAGCAGCCCGTAGGCGTCCAGGCCCTCCAGGATGGCCAGGTGCTCGGGCGTCTCGCGGTAGGCGTGCCCGGCGTCGGCGACCAGGGCCAGGGCGGGGAACGCCCGGCGGATCTCCCGCACCGGCTCGATGTCCCAGCCGGGACGCACGTCCAGCGTGACCCGTGTGTGCCCGGCGCCGACCGCCTGGTTGACGCGGCTCACCACCGACTCCAGCAGCGGCTCGGGGCTGAGCCGGGCGCCGGTCACGATCGAGGTGCGGGTGCCGCCCAGCGCGTGCGCGAGCGGCAGCCCCCTGGCCCGGCACCACAGGTCCCAGCAGGCCATGTCGATCGCGGCGGCCGCGCCGCGGCAGCCCAGGTCGGCCGCCGCCGACACGTCCTCGGGACGTTCCAGGTCGAGGCCGATCAGCGCGGGACCCATCCGCTCCTGGATGTCGGCCCACACCTCGTCGGCGCCCGGTCCGTCACCGGCGGAGCCGTTCAGCGCGGCCTCGCCCCAGCCCACGGCGTCGTCCCGCGCCGTCAGCCGCACCAGGACGCTCTCGGGGCGGCGGCCCCGCGGCATCGCCACCCGGAACGCGTCGCAGCCCTGGATCTGGGGCACCCGCACCGCCTCTCAACCGGCAGAAGTCCGTACCCCTCCATGATCCCCCCTCCGCGGACCTGGGAAGACATCGGCGCCCGCCCTGACGCGGCAAGCCCCGTTCAGGGGCGCCGCAGGGGGCGCTTGGTGTAGCCGCCGTCCTCCAGGTCCGCGAGACGCTCGAACGGGTTGTAGGACGAGTAGTCGCCGCACAGCACCAGCGACACGCCCGCGCACACCAGGTAGAGGGGGATCATGACCACGCCGAGGCACCAGGCGTACTGGGTCGAGTGGCGGGCCTCGTGGCGCAGCAGCCGCGGCCGTTCCAGCAGGGTCCGCGCCTCCCGGCGGGTCAGGATCACGTTGCCGACGGTGAACACCGGCGCGGCCGGGACGGGAAGGCGGTAGCCGCCCGCGACGAGCAGGCCGTCCGGACCGCGCAGCAGGCGGGCGCCGCCGGGTTCGGGGCGGGTGGCGACCGCGGCCAGCAGCAACCCCAGCGGCGTCGACAGGTTCAGCACGTTGACCGCCTGCCGGACGCGGTGCGCGGGCTTCACCTGGGTGCCCGTCAGCGGGGGCAGGTGGCCTCAAGCGAGACCGGTTTGCTCTGCGGCCTGGTCGCCTTGGCCGAGGGGGACGTGCCGGGGGTCCGGCCGCGGGTCGGGGAGGCCGAGCGGGACGGGGTGGGCCGCCCTTCCTCCGCGATGGCCTGCGCCGTCAGCTTGCGGATCAGCGCGAAGTCGGGGTTGCCGGTGTGGATCAGCGGCGGGACGAACTGCAGGCTGTCGATCCTCGCGCCGTCCTTGACCTTGCCCGACAGGGTGACGAACGCCGGCAGCAGCTCCTGCGGGATGTCGGTGGAGATGGTCCGCTTGGCGGCGGCGGCCAGCTTGTCGAAGCTGGTCAGCACCGTCGCCGGGTCGGCCTGCTTGGCGATGGCGGCCAGCAGGCACTTCTGCCGTCCCATCCGGGTGTAGTCGTCGCTGTTGGTGCGCGAGCGCCCGTACCAGAGGGCCTCCTTGCCCTTCAGGACGCGGTTGCCGGCGGGCAGCACGTCGCCCCGCAGCCCGTACGGGATCGGCTCGGGGATGTTGATCCTGACGCCGCCCATGGCGTCGATGATGTCGGCGAAGCCGAACATGTCGACCAGGATGTAGTAGTCGACCGGCTGCCCGAGTATCCCGCCGATCGTGGCCTTGAGCAGCTCGGGGCCGCGCCGGTTCTTGCGGGCGCCCGGCACCACGTCGGGATGGTCCTCGGCGTACTGGTACACCTCGTTCAGCAGGCCGGGCGTTCCGGCGCCGTCGCCGGTGAAGCCGTAGGGGAAACGGTCGCGGGCCGGGCCCGGCGGCATCGGGAAGCTTTCGAGGTTGCGCGGCAGGCTCAGCAGCACCGTGTCGCCGGTGCGGGTGTTGATGCTGGCCAGCGTCATGCTGTCGGTGCGCACGCCGGACCGGTTGCGGGCGGCGTCGCCGCCCAGCAGCAGCACGTTGACCCGGGCCTGGCCGTTCCACGGATCCTTGGCGTCGATCTTGCGGCCGTCGCCGCCGCCGGCTTGGAAGATGCTGGTGAGCGCGTCCCGGGCCAGGTAGGTGTTGTAGGCGCCCCAGGAAACGGGGACGGCCACGGCGAAGCACAGGACGGTCACCGCCACCGCGCCCGCGGTGCCGGCGCCCAGCGACAGCGAGCTGGGGCGCAGCAGCTGGTACGAGCGGATCACGACGGTGACCCAGACCAGGCCGAGCAGCAGGATCGCGCCCGCGGCGCCCGAGAGCAGCCCCGGCCGCACCGCCAGGTCCATCAGCCCGTTCAGATCGGCGCGTAAGACCGCGCCCGCCACCCCCGCGGCCGCCGCCAGCAGCAGATAGAGGGACAGCAGCAGCCAGCCGGCCACCCGGCGCCCCGTGGCCAGGTGCGCGACGCCCCAGACCAGGGCGGAGGCCAGGGTGAGGGCCAGCGCTCGGGAGAGACCGGGCTCGGCGGCACCGGGCCGGTCACGCCGGCCGGCACGTCGACTCGCCATCTGCGCTCCGATCCCCAACGCGCGGTGAGCCCCACGCGTGCCCTACATCTATGGACGCGCATAACCGGCGAGGAGTTGCCAGGCGGTCGGCCCTGCCGGGCGCGGATGGCGCCGCTCTCGTCGCGGCTCCGGCCCCGTCCAGGCGTCGCGGCCCGTCCCGGGAAACCCCGTCCCGGCCCCTGGCACGGCCCGGCGGCCGATCCGCCGCGGCGCCCAAGGACGCGATTAACCGCGATCTTAGCGGGGAGCGGCCTCACGCCGGTGATCTCCCCGCATCTTGGCGGGGAACGCCCGGCCCCGGCGCCGGGCGCGGCACCGTCCCCGGACGTGCCGCATCCGCCCGGTCATGGGGCGGTGCGGCCACGACCGCGCCCCGTCGCGGCGGTGGCGGCCTTCGTCACGGGATTCGGTCATGTCGGAGGGTACGGGCGTGTCCTCCCGAAGATCACCAGCTGATGGCGACCGGCATGCCCTCGGCATAGCCCGACGGGCTCTGGATCCCGATCGTGGCGCGGTCGTGGAACTCCTCCAGCGTCCGCGCGCCCGCGTACGTGCAGGCGCTGCGCAGACCGGCCACGATGGAGTCGATCAGGTCCTCCACGCCGGGCCGCTCGGGGTCGAGGTACATCCTGGACGTGGAGATCCCCTCCTCGAACAGCGCCTTGCGGGCCCGGTCGAAGGGGGAGTCGTCGGCGGTGCGCAGCCGGACGGCGCGGGCCGAGGCCATGCCGAAGCTCTCCTTGTAGAGCCTGCCGTCGGCGGCCCGCTGCAGGTCGCCGGGCGACTCGTAGGTGCCGGCGAACCAGGAGCCGACCATCACGTTCGACGCGCCGGCGGCCAGCGCCAGCGCCACGTCGCGGGGGTGGCGCACCCCGCCGTCCGCCCAGACGTGGCGGCCCAGGCGGCGCGCCTCGGCCGCGCATTCCAGCACGGCGGAGAACTGGGGACGGCCCACCCCGGTCATCATCCGGGTCGTGCACATCGCGCCGGGGCCCACCCCGACCTTGACGATGTCGGCGCCCGCCTCGATCAGGTCGCGGGTGCCCTCGGCGGTGACCACGTTCCCCGCGACCAGCGGCACGCCCGGGTCCAGGCCGCGCACCGCCGCCAGCGCGGAGATCATCTTTTCCTGGTGGCCGTGGGCGGTGTCGATCACGATCAGGTCGGCCCCGGCCTCCAGCAGCGCCTTGGCCTTGCCCGCCACGTCCCCGTTCACGCCGACGGCGGCGGCCACCCGCAGCCGTCCCGCGTCGTCCACGGCGGGGGAGTAGAGGGTGGCGCGCAGCGCGCCGGTGCGGGTGAGGATGCCGGTCAGGCGGCCGTCGCCGTCCACCACCGGCGCCAGGCGGTGGCCGCGGTCGTGCAGGCGGTCGAACGCCTCGCGCGGGTCGACGCCGTCGGGCAGGGTCACCAGGTCGCGGGACATGATGTCGCGCAACTGGGAGAACCGGTCGACGCCGTTGCAGTCCGCCTCGGTCACCACCCCGACGGGACGCTCGTCCTCGACCACGATGACGGCGCCGTGGGCGCGCTTGGGCAGCAGCGCCAGGGCCTCTCCCGCGGTGGCGTCGGGGGCCAGCCGGATCGGGGTGTCGTACACCAGGTGGCGGCGCTTCACCCAGCCGATCACGTCGGCGACGACGTCGACCGGGATGTCCTGCGGCAGCACCGCCAGCGCGCCGCGCCGCGCGACCGTCTCGGCCATCCGGCGGCCGGACACCGCGGTCATGTTGGCCACCACCAGCGGCAGCGTCGTCCCGCTGCCGTCGGCGGTGGACAGGTCCACCTCGAGCCGGGATCCGACCGCCGAGCGGCGGGGGACCATGAACACGTCGTTGTAGGTCAGGTCGTGAGCGGAGCGCTCACCGTTGAGAAGGCGCACGGCTGTACAACGCACCAATCGCGATCAGAGTCCGGGGGGTCGCAGTGGTTGGACCACCGTCCATTCTGCGTCATATCTCCGGGTGCTCCGGCCGTGTGCCGCGCGGATCCGGCCGGTTGATCACTCCGGGGTCCCCCGGGCCCCTGCCCCGAGGTGACGATGAGGTGGCGGCGGGGTGCCCTTCGCAAGCGATCCGGGCGTCCGGCGCGTAACCAGAGGTGCCGCCGGGATGCAACGGATTTGAGTGCAACGAGAGGTTACTCTCGGAGTAAAGTTACCTCTTGACGATCCTGCGTGCGCGATGCAGTTTTCTTACATGTGCCTCGCGCGGAAGACCACCCCCCGCGGGAGGCGTCACAGCAGAACACCGGGAGCAGCGCATGCAGGTCACGCAGGTGAACCCGGTGCGCCGCACCCGCCTGTGCCCCGGCGCGCCGCGCGGGGCCATAGGGCCCCGCACCGGTCGCGAGCCTGACCGGCGCCGGGCCGCGCACGGCGATCCCCGCAGCCCCGCCCCGTACCGTGACGTCGCCCCACGGTCCGGGACCCGCGCGGCGATCGATGCCACGTTGCGGTGCCGTGGCGGTACGCCCGGCGCCGCATTCGTCGCCGGAGGGGCCGTCGGCCGACGCTTCGACGGCCCGCGACCCCGGCGAACACGGGCAAGATCAATATTTAACGACGCACCCCGCCGGAATGGAATGATCTTGCAGTTGTCAGCAAATCGAGTAATCGCGTGCCGAGGAGGAGAGCCGTGCTGGATGCGGTCGACGAAGTGCTCGTCCGCGAGCTCCAGCGGGATGGCCGGGCGACGTTCCAGGCGCTGGCCGACCGGGTGGGGTTGTCCCGCACGGCCGTGCGGGCACGGGTGCAGCACCTTCTCGAGACCGAGGTCGTCCGGGTCGTGGGCATCGTGCACGCCGCGGTCGTCGGCGCCGAGGCCATCGGGCACGTCTCGGTCGCCGTGGACGGGTCGGCCCGCGAGGTCGCCGCGACCATCGCCCAGCGCGCCGCGGTCAGCTTCACCGCGCTGACCGCCGGCCCGCACGACCTGGTCGCGCAGGTGCGCACCCGCGACGACGCGTCCCTGGCCGCCGAGGTCGACGCCATCCGCGCCGTGCCCGGCGTGCGCTCGGCCGAGGTGTTCCGGTCGGTGTCCACGGTGCGCGACGCGCACGCCGTGGTGCGCGAGCTGGGCGACATCGCCCTCGACGACATCGACTGGCGGCTGCTGCGGGAGCTGCAGCGCGACGGTCGCGCCCCCTACACGCGGCTCGCCCACATCATCGGCCTCTCCCAGGCCGCCACGCGCGCCCGGGTGGTACGGCTGATGCGCTCGGGCGTCATCCAGGTGACCGGCCTGGCCGACCCGCTCGCCCTCGGCGCGGCCGAGCTCGGCGGCTTCGGGCTGGTGGTCACCGGGGGGCTGCACCGCGTCGCCGAGGCCGTCGCCGAGCAGGAGGGCGTGCGCTACCTGGCGACCGGGTTCGGACGGTACGACATCGTCGGCCAGGCCGAGGCGCGCTCCCGCGCCGAGATGGTCGCCGTCCTGGACGCCATCCGCGCCGTGCCGGGCGCCACCGTGCGCGAGTCCTGGCACCACCTGGACGTCATCAAGGAGTCCTACGCCGTCGAACTGCCCGACAAGCGGCTCAACGGCCAGTAGCGCGTGTGAGGAGGCGGCAGGGGCGCGGAAGGCCGCGCCCCACCGCGTCGTCCACCGTGCCCGCCGGTCAGGGCCTACGGGTCAGGGACGGTTGAGGGCCGCCTCCTCCAGGTCCAGCTCGTGCAGGACGCGGTTCAGCACCTCGTCGTCGATGCGGCGCTGGTTGCGCATCTCGATGAACACGCCGCGCTCGGCGGCCAGCATCTCCCGGCGCAGCCGCCGGTAGGTGCTGCTGGGCGTCTCCATCCCGCCCATGGCCGTGCCGCCGCCGAGCTGCTCCCACGCCGACCGCTGCCGATGCTCGGCCAGCTGCCGCAGCCGTTGCACCACCGCCTCGTCCGGCTGCTCCTCCTCCTCGGCCAGCAGCTCGTCCAGCCGCCGCAGCGCCGCGTTGGCCGCGGCGTGCTGCGCGCCCGCCTCCGACACGGTGTCGCTGTACCGCTCGCGCTCGCTGCCGACCCCCAGCCTCCGGATCAGCGTCGGGAACGTCAGCCCCTGCACCAGCAGCGTCGCCAGCACCGTGGTGAAGGTCAGGAACAGGATCAGCTCGCGCGCCGGGAACGGCCGCCCGGCCTCGTCGGTGAACGGGATCGCGAACGCCGCCGCCAGCGACACCACGCCCCGCATGCCCGCCCAGCCGACCACGACCCGGCCGCCCAGGGGGACCGGGCCGGGGTCCCCGCGCCCCGTCAGACGCGCGACCCGCAGCCGCAGCGAGGTGACCGCGAACACGTAGACGAACCTGGCCAGCACCACCAGGCCGAAGATCGCCGAGGCCCAGACGGCCAGGCTCGTCCACGCGTACCGGGGCGTCAGGCCCTGGACCACCAGCGGAAGCTGCAGCCCGATCAGCAGGAACACCACGGACTCCAGCACGAAGATCAGCACTTTCCAGAAGGCGTGGCCGATCAGCCGGGTCGCGGCGGGCGCCTCGGGGAACCGGTGCCCCAGGTACAGCCCGCTCACCACCACCGCGATCACGCCGGAGGACTGCGCCGCCTCGGCGATCAGGTACGCGGCGAACGGGGCCGCCAGCACCATCGCGTTCTCCACCAGCGGGTCGCGCAACCGGGTACGCAGCCAGTGCAGCGGAGGCCCCAGCGCCAGCCCCACCACGGTGCCCAGCACCGCCGCCATCAGGAACTCCCGGACCCCGTCCAGCAGCGTGAACCCGGCGCCCACGGCGGCGGCCACCGCCAACCGGAGCGCCGTCAGCGCGGTGGCGTCGTTGAACAGGCTCTCGCCGACCAGGATCGTCACGATCCGGCGCGGGAGTCCCAGCCGCCGCGCCACGCTCACCGCCGCCACCGCGTCCGGCGGCGCCACGATCGCGCCCAGCGCGAACGCCGCCGGCAGCGGCAACCCGGGGATCATCAGATGCGCCGCGTACCCGATGACCAGCGTGGTGAACAGCACCAGCCCCACCGACAGCAGCACGATCCAGGAGCTGTTCCGCCGCAGGTTGATGGTGGAGCTCTCCCACGCGGCCGAGAACAGGAGCGGAGGCAGGAAGAAGAACAGGACGATATGGGGGTCGAGTTCGACGTGCGGCACGCCCGGCAGGAACGAGAGCACCAGGCCCCCGATCACCAGCACCAGCGGAGCCGACAGGCCGACCCGGCGCGCGAACGCCGCCACCAACAGCGCGCTCACCGGCACCGTCAGCAGCCACAGGGCCTCAGTAGCCTTCACGAGGCGCATCATGACACGCGGCCACGGGCGAGCGTCACAACAGACGCGGCGGCATCCCTATACGGGAGTGACCCGGCTGCGGGCGCGCCATGTCAGGCGTGCCGGTCACTGGCGTCGGCATGTCTCGCCCGCGGGGCCCGTGCCTTGGTGTCGCGTGACGTGATCTCCCGCGGCCTGGTCTCGCGGGGCTTCGATTCGCGCGGCTGGCTCTGGCGGGGCTGGGTCTGGCGTGGCCTGGTCTCGCGCGGCTTCGATTCGCGGATGTTCTCCTTGGCGAAGGCCAGGAAGTCGCGCGCCACCGGGGAAAGCTGCCGGTGCGCGTGCACCAGGCCGATCTTGCGGGTGATGGGCGGCAGGAACGAGCGGACCGCCAGGCCCTCGGTGTCCTCAAGCTGGTTGCGGTACCACAGCAGCGACCCCATGCCCGCCCGCACCCAGCCCAGCCAGGAGCCGCGCTCGTCGGACTCCACCGCCGGCACCGGCCTGGCGCCCAGACGGCCCAGCAGCCCGTCGATCTCGGCGCGCCGCGCGCTGCCCCGGGCCGGCAGCACCAGCCGCATGCCGTCCAGCGCGGCGGGCGGCACCGGCTCGCGCAGCCGCAGCCCCGGCGGCGAGATCAGCACCACCTCGCGCTGCTCGAACGGGTGCGCGACCAGGTCGCCGGGCACCGGCAGGTCGGTCACGGCCAGATCGGCGCGGCCCGCGCGCAGCGCCACCGCGACCGCCTCGCGGCCCTCGCAGCGGATCACCCGGACCCGTACGGCGGGCTGGTCGCGGGCGAACCGCGGGATCAGCGCGCCGGTCAGCTCCGGCTCCAGCGACGCGGTCGCGGCGATGCGCAGCTCGGCGCCCCGCCCGTTGGCGCGCGCCACCGACAGCCCCTCGATCGCGTCGACGGCCTCGAGCGCGACCCGTGCCTGCCGCACCACCTGCTCGCCGACCGCGGTCAGCACGACGCCGCGCCCCGACCGGGCGAACAGCTCCACGCCCAGCTCGCGTTCGAGCTCGCGCACCGCCCGCGAGAGGGCGGGCTGAGCGACGTAGAGCGCCTGGGCCGCCGACGTCATGGTGCCGTGGTCGGCGGTCGCCACGACATACCGCAGCTGCCGCAGATTCATGACCTGACCGTATGCCAACGAACCCGCAAGGTCCCGGACATAGCCGGAATAGGACCGTCGAATTGCCCGTCAAGCCGGTTTCGTCCGTCGAGTGCCGCCGGCGGCGCCACTCGGACGGACGCGCCCCCCCAAAAGGACGACGGCCCTTGAAAGAACGGCGGCCTCCGAAGAACGGCGGGCCCCGGAGAACGACGATCAGACGATCTGCTCGTCGACGAAGCACCACCGCCAGTCCTCGTCCGGCTCGAACGACCGGACGATCGGGTGGCCCTCCTGCTCGAAATGCGCCGTGGCGTGCCGGTTCGGCGAGGAGTCACAGCAGCCGACATGGCCGCACGTCAGGCACAGCCGTAGGTGCACCCACCGGTCCCCGGTCTCCAGGCATTCCTGGCAACCCTCGGGCGTCCGTGCCGCCGGATCGCTGTCCGGTAGCCGCTTCACATGCTCACAGGTGCCCATACCGCCCATCGTGCCACGTGGGAGGCCGCGCACTCCTGACGTGGCCCCGAATCTCACCGCCCTTGGCGTGGGCGTTACCAGTGGTCGGGGCTGAACGGCTCGTCCTCCGGACGGGCCGAGGCCGACAGCAGCCGCACGTCCGACTCGACCATCATGGTCACCAGCTCCTCGAAGCCGACCTCCGGCTCCCAGCCCAGCTGCTCGCGGGCCTTCTTCGGGTCGGCGCACAGCAGGTCGACCTCGGCGGGACGGGTGTAGCGGTCGTCGAGGACGACATGGTCCTCCCAGTTCAGGCCCACCGTCCCGAACGCGAACTCCACCAGCTCCCGCACCGAGTGGATCTTGCCGGTGCCGATCACGTAGTCCTCGGGCGCCGCCTGCGCCAGCATCAGCCGCATCGCGCGGGCGTAGTCGCCGGCGAAGCCCCAGTCGCGCCGGGCGTCCATGTTGCCCAGCCGCAGCTCGGTGGCCATGCCCAGCTTGATGCGGGCCGCGCCCAGCGTCACCTTGCGGGTGACGAACTCCGCGCCCCGGCGCGGCGACTCGTGGTTGAACAGGATCCCGCTGACCGCGAACATCCCGTACGACTCGCGGTAGTTCTGCGTGATGTAGTGCCCGTAGGTCTTGGCGACCCCGTACGGGCTGCGCGGGTGGAACGGCGTCTTCTCGTTCTGCGGCGTCTCCCTGACCATGCCGAACATCTCCGACGAGGACGCCTGGTAGAACCTGATCTGGCCGCCGCCGGGCGAGCGGGACGGGCTGATGCCCGACACCACCCGGATCGCCTCCAGGACCCGCAGCACGCCCATCCCGGTCACCTCGGCCGTCAGTTCGGCCTGCTGCCAGGACATCGGCACGTAGGAGATCGCGCCCAGGTTGTACACCTCGTCGGGCTGGACCCGCTCCACCGCCGAGATCAGGCTGCCCTGGTCGAGCAGGTCCCCGGTGGTGATCCGCACGTCGCCGACGTGCTTGCGCAGCCGCGACACGTGCGGGTTCGCCTGACCCCGCACCAGGCCCCAGACCTCGTATCCCTCGGCGAGCAGATGCTCGGCGAGATACGACCCGTCCTGCCCGGTGATGCCGGTGATGAGTGCTCGCCTGGACAGCGCATCCTCCATGGCTGGTAGACGGTGGATCAGACGCCCGGACCGTCCCGGGCCCCGCGCCGTGATGGGTGTGATTTCCGAGGTTAGCGAGCCTGTGTCCGAACTGACGAGGGAGGGCGCGGTTTGACCCGTATTTGTTTCGGGTTCACGATCAGCCGGGGTGCGCCGTGTGGCGCGGCCCGCGTTCATCTGCCACCGTGTGATCACCATGAGGTGCCCGACGCATGCGTTCCGCTGATCCCCGTCCCGCCCGCGCCGCCGCGGGACGCCCCGCCGGCGAGGTCGCCCCGCTGCGGCTGCGCGGCCGCGACCTGGGACGATACGCGGTGATGGCGGTGGTGAACCGCACCCCCGACTCCTTCTTCGACCGAGGCGCCACCTTCGGGTTCGACGCGGCCCTGGCCGCGGCGGACCGCGCGGTGGCGGAGGGCGCGGACATCATCGACATCGGCGGGGTCAAGGCCGGCCCGGGGGACGAGGTCGGCGTGGCGGAGGAACTGCGCCGGGTCGTGGACCTGGTCGCCGCCGTACGGCGGGCCCACCCCGAGGTGATCATCAGCGTGGACACCTGGCGGGCCGAGGTGGGGGAGGCGGTCGCCGAGGCGGGCGCCGACCTGCTCAACGACACCTGGGGCGGCCCCGACCCCCGGCTGGCCGAGGTCGCCGCGTCCCACGGGATCGGCCTGGTGTGCGCCCACGCGGGCCGCCAGGACCCGCGCACCCGGCCGCACCGCGCCGGGTACGCCGACGTGGTGGGCGACGTCCTGGAGCACGTGGTCGCGGAGGCCGAGCGCGCCGTGGCCCTGGGGGTGCGCAGGGACGCCGTCCTGATCGACCCCGCCCACGACTTCGGCAAGAACACCCGGCACTCGCTGGAGATCACCCGGCGGCTGGACGAGCTGACCGGCACCGGCTGGCCGGTATTGGTCGCCGTGTCCAACAAGGACTTCATCGGGGAGACCCTGGGCCAGCCGGTGGAGCGGCGCGGGGTGGGCACGATGGCCGTGCTCGGCGTCTCGGCCTGGCTGGGCGCGCGGGTCTTCCGCGTCCACGACGTGGCCGGAGCCCGCCGCGCCCTCGAAGCCGTCGCAACCCTCCAGGGCACGCCCTGATCCCGGACGCGGGACCTCAGAGGGCCGCCTCGCGCCGGCGGGCGCGGTAGGCGGCCACGTGCATGCGGTTGCCGCAGGTGCGGCTGTCGCAGTAGCGGCGGCAGCGGTTGCGGGACAGGTCGACCAGGACGCGGGAGCAGCCGGGCGCCTCGCAGGTGCGCAGCCTGTCCAGCTCGCCCGCCGTCACCACGTAGGCCAGGGCCATCCCGCAGTCGGCCGCCAGATGCTCCACCAGCGGCGCGCCGGGGGCGAAGAAGTGCACGTGCCAGCCGAAGCCGTCGTGGTCGGTCAGGTGCGGGGTGGTGCGCACGCCCCCGACGATCTCGTTGATCAGCCGGACCGCGGTGGCCACGTCGGGCGCGTCGAACACCGCGCGGAACCGGTCCCGCTGCTCGCGGAACTGCTCCACGTCCCTGCCGGTCACCTCGCGGAGATCGCTGAACCTGAACCGTTCGAGGAAGGCGCGCAGGTCCGCCGGTCCGTCCAGGCCCTCGACGCCGGACGCCGCCGGAGAGGTGTTGATCAGGCCGACGACGGTGGCGAGGGCGTGCTCGGTGTCATGAGTGAAGATCACGATGAACTCCGGCTCCAGATCGGGGACCGGGGCCGCCGGTGACCGGCGCGCGCGGCCCGCACCTTCACCTTATGCCGCTCCCGCCCTGTCCGGGCGCCCCCCCGCCGCGCGGGCGCCGAAAGCGTGATCTGGCGGGCGCCGTCCTGTGATCAGCGGGATGTGATCAGCGGGAGTAGTGCGGGTCGGCGACCACGGGATAGTACGCGCCGGTGTGCTGGATCCGCATCGTCACGACCTGGCCCTCCAGGACGTAGTCGGCCTTGACCTGCCGGTACATCGAGTCCGACGCCCACGGGTTGTAGAGCCGCCCCACGGTGGCGCCGTACCGCTGGTGGACGACGTCGTAGCCGCCGGACGGCATGGCCTCCAGCGTCAGCCCGTCGGCCAGCGACAGGGGGAACCGGAACTCGGCGGGGGCGTCCGGCCCGTGGATCACCGTCAGCAGCCGCACGCCGCTGGCCGTGGTCTGCGCGACCATGTCGGTGTCGACGTCCACGCCCACGAAGACCCGGAGGCTGGGCCGCAGCACCTGCGCGACGGTGTCGGCCGCCGTGACGTCGATGCCGATGTGGATGCGCTGGCCGTCCTTGGTGGGGACCCAGACGCCGTCACGGGCGCGCTGCCCCCAGGCCACGTCCGGGTTCTCCAGTTCCTGAGGCTCGTTCCTGCCCCGGGCCACGAGTACCCGGGATGCGGCGTTCATGGCCGCGGCAGCCCCGTCCCGCGCGTGCCTCATGGCGGGCCCCCTCGCCTTCTCGCATCGATCGTGTACGCCCTCGGCCAGGTCCGCGACGACGTACTGTTCCGGGTCTATCACGGGGACGAGCCGCGGGAAGCCGGTTGCTCCGCACTCGCTCTCTCCAGGGACGTCGCCCCGTGCGACGTTGGACCTTACACCACCTCCTAAAGGGGAGGAGAGGGGCCCTGAGCGGGACGGACCGCCCGGTGGGGCCCGCCGCACGCGAACCTCGCGGAACCGGCGCGCGGCCCCCCGAGGGATTCGCCGGAGGCGCGCCCGCGGATGGACGGCGGCGCGCCCCCCTCCGCGATCACACCGGCGGTGAACGGGCGCGGGCGCCGGGAAAATGCTTTGCGGGCGATCATGAGGCGTCGCATCCTTGAAGGCGATGAAGGACGGCCGCGGGAAGCGGAAGGCGGACCCGGCGGTACGGCTTCATAACGAAACGGCTTCATAACGAAGGGGTGAGCCACCGGTTAGGCGGCTGGTCTCCAAAACCAGCGGAAAGTGGGTTCGACTCCTACCGCCCCTGCTGATCTTCCGACCTGGGCTTGTGGTGTAACGGGAACACATCTGTCTTGCACGCAGACGATCAGGGTTCGACTCCCTGCGGGTCCACGGATCCCTCCCGGCCATGGGGGCGGGCGGGATCGCCTGATCTCGCGGGCGCCCGACCCGGACCCGGGCGCCCGGGGAATGGCTGCGGCCCCCGCCTCGTGATGAGGCCGGGGCCGCCGCCGTTTCGCGACAATTATCCCAAATCATGGACAAGTCGGAAACTGCCGTTATTCATGGGCGCGGATGTGGTACGACCGCGTTCCCGCCGGAGCCCGGGAACGCTCAGCCGGCGAGGGCCGTGGTGAGCGTGTGACCGGATGCGGCCTTGAGGTCGTCGAGGATCTCGCTGATCCGGTCGAGTCCCGAGGCGATCCACGGCAGCGCGGCCGGGTCCGGGTCCATCAGGGCCGCCCGGCGCTGCTCGTCGTTCTCCCCGTACAGCAGGCTCGTGGCCACCCGCATGCGCAACGCGTCGCCCGGCTCGCCGAACGCGGACGCCGGCAGGACGCCCATTCCGTAACGTTCCAAAAGCAGCGTGGTCAGTTCCGCCCCCGTGGTGACGCCGTGGGCCTCGCGCAGGTGCGCGCGCAGCGGGTCGAAGTCGGGGTAGGCGTAGAAGGCCGCCTCGGGACGCCGCACGCGCGCCCCGGCCTCGGCGAACCGGTCCGCGACGGCGGCGGTGACGGCGGCGTGCAGGCGGCGGCTGCGGTCGATGTGCTCCACCAGCTCGTCGGGCTCGCCGAAGGCGTAGGCGGCGGCGTGCTGCACGGGCGCGGGCGCCGCCGACCAGATCTCGCTGGCGATGCCCAGGACGGCGTCGCGCAGCGCGGGCCCGAACGGCCCGTCGGGCATCCTGGCGACGCCCAGCCGCCAGCCGCCCGCGGCCAGGCTTTTGCTCAGCCCGGTCGTGACCACCGTCCGCTCGGGCGCGTACGCGGCGGGGCTCGGCACCGGGCGGCCCGGGTCGTGCATCAGGTCCCGGTAGATCTCATCGGAGATGATCACCAGATCGTGCTGGCGGGCGACCGCGCACAGCCGCCGGACCGTCGCCTCCGGCGCCAGGGTCCCGGTCGGGTTGTCGGGCAGCGTCACCACCACGGCACGGATCCTGCGTCCCGCGGCCCTGGCGCGCACGACGGCGTCGGCCAGGAGCGCGGGGCTGGGCACGCCGCCCTCGCCCGGGGCGGTGGCCACCGGGACCGCGCCGGCGCCCGTGAGGGACGCCTGGGCGGCGTAGGAGACCCAGCTCGGGGTGGGAATGGCGATCTCGCCCCCGATGGCGGTCATCAGCGCGTACAGCAGCGGCTTGCTGCCCGGCCCGCAGAGCACCAGGCCGGGGTCGGTGGGCAGGCCGCGGCGCGTCCAGTATCCGGCCGCCGCCGCGCGCAGGGCGGCCGAGCCCGCGACCGGGCCGTAGCCGCCGCGTCCGGCGGCGGCGGACAGTTCCCGGGTGAGCGAGGGGTGGACCGGGATGCCGGCCTCGCCGAAGCCGAGGGCGAGCGCGGGCATCCCGTCGCGTCTTCTACGGGCGATCGCCTCATTGATCGCAAGTGTCGGGGAGAGCGGAACCGGCCGGATGGACGGGTTCAGAACGGGCATTTCGGGCTCCAGGCAGGACGACGTCACGGTTTTCAGGGTGGGTGCAGGGGAGGATTAAGGCATCCCCGAAAAGCCGGCCGGCTCACCTCTAGCCTGCCCGGTTTTAGCATCATGGCAAGCGAGTCTCATCGATGCTGACCGTAAGATTGTCTGATGCTGGAGCTTCGCCGCCTCCGCCTGCTCGCCGAATTCGCACGTCGGGGGAGCATCGCCGCCACCGCCGCCGCGCTGGGCTACACGCCCTCCGCGGTGTCGCAGCAACTCGCCGCGCTGGAGCGGGAGGCCAAGGTCGCCCTGCTCGACCGCACCGCCCGCAGCGCCGAGCTAACCGATGCCGGACGCCGGCTCGCCGAGCGCGCCGAGGAGATCCTGATCCTGGTCGAGGCCGCCGAGACCGAGCTGTCCAGCCAGGCCGACACGCCGGTCGGGCGGGTGGTGGTCACCGCCTTCCCCACGGCCGCCGTGGCGTTCGCCCCCGCCCTGGCGCGCAGCCTGCGCGATCATCCGCAGCTGACGTTCGTGCTGCGGCAGACCCCCGGCCCGGAAGGCGCGATCCGGCAGGTGCAGAGCGGCGAGGTGGACATCGCCCTGGTGGACGACTGGTCCGGCAAGCTCCCCGGGCAGCCGCCCTCCGCCTTGAAGTTCTTCCATCTGCGGCGCGACCCGCTCGTCCTCGCCGTGCCGGCCGATCACCCGCTGGCCGACCGGAGCCGTGCGGTGGACCTGCAACGCCTGCGCGAGGAGTCCTGGATGGCGGCGCCGCCCGGCGAGCCGTCCCGGCAGGGCGTGGAGCGGCTCCTGGACACCGTGGGCGGCGCCCGTCCCGTCCCATGGGAGTTCGAGGGGCTCCACACCATCCTGAGCCTGGTGGCCAAGGGCATCGGGATCGCCGCCGTCCCCTCGCTGGGCATGGCCGCCGGGATCGAGGGCGTGGTGACAAGGCTCATACCCGGCCCGCCCATCGTCCGCGAGGTGTACGCGGTCACGCGGGCCGCCAGCGTGCGCAGGCCCTCGGTGGCGGTGACCCTGCGCGCCATCTACTCGGCGGCCAGCGACGTCCAGCCTCCCCTTCCGGAGGAGTGAGGCCGCCATCCGGGGGCATCCTCCTAGGAACCATCCCCGTGTGAAGTCCCAGCTCACGGCCGGTGACACGGTGCGGGGCACGGGGACGCCGCAAGGGACGAGAACATCGATCCTGGCCGAAAGCGGACGCGAGGCCAACCCGGCCCCGCTCCGGGCCGAACCCACCGGTGATCCGTCGCCGGGCCCTGTCACGTACAGAGTCACGTACAGGGTCACCTACACATGCACCTAACCGAGCGCCGCGCCGCACCGGAAGGCGGGGCATCCCAGGGGGGAGGCGGTACGGATGGAGGGGATTCCGGACCGGAAGATGACCGCTCAGCGCGGATCTTCACGTACCTTGGACCGAACCGCCGCCTCCCCAGGAGCACAGCAGTCTATGAACCGTTCCACCCACCATGGCTTCGAGTTGCCGCGCCTGACGTCCCTCATCCGGCATGCCCTGCCGCGCTTCATCGAGGGCGCGGTGGCCCCCGTCGCCATCTTCTACGCCGCCTTCGCGCTGCTCGGCCTCAACGGAGGGCTCGTCGCCGCGGTCGCCTGGGTGTACGGAGGGATCGCCTGGCGGTACTGGCGCGGGCACGGGGTCCCGGCGCTGATGTTCCTGGCCGCGGCGGGCGTCACCGTCCGCGCCGTCCTGGCGGCGGTCACCGGAAGCCCGGTGGTGTACTTCCTCCAGCCGACCCTGGGCACCCTGGTGGTCGGCGCGACCTTCCTCGCCTCGGTGCCGCTCGGGCGCCCCCTGGCCCAGAAGCTGGCGGCCGACATGGTGCCGCTGCCCGAGGCGTTCATGAAGCACGAGCGGGTGCGCCAGTTCTTCCTGCGCATCTCCCTGCTGTGGTCCATGGTCTTCTTCGCCAACGCCCTGATCAGCCTCTGGATGCTGTTCAACGAGTCGCTCGGCGCGTTCCTGTGGATGCGCACCAGCATGGTCACCGTGCTGGGCGCCGCGGCCGTGGCGGTCTCGATCCTCGGCTTCAAGCGCGTCCTGCGCCACGTCAGCGGGGAGCCCGCCACCGGCGTCACCGGCTGAGCCCTTCGGCACCGCTCTCCTCTCCCGGACCGGCACGAGCCTTCGTGCCGGTCCTTCTCGTCGTATATCACCGTGCCCCTGAGCCAACCTTTGCCTCGCCCTGGGCATCCAAAGGGTTTGGATGGATTCGCATGACACGGGGTTAACCAGGGCCTTCAGGAGTTTCTGTGGGGAGTAAAGGTCGTTTCGGGCTGATCACGGCGGGGGGCGCGGGAGCGGTCCTGATCCTGACGGCCGCCTGCGGCGTCGTCGGGGGGAGCAAGACCGGCGGGCTGGCCGCGGGCCAGGAGGGCGCGGTCACGATCACGCCGGTCAACGGGGCGCGGTCGGTGCGGCCGGACGGGCCCATCCAGGTCCGGGTCGGCGAGGGCAGGCTCCAGGACGTCACCGTCCAGGGGCAGGGCGTCACCGTCACCGGCACGATGTCCGCGGACCGCAAGAGCTGGAAGTCCGACCGCACGCTGAGCCCTGGCACGTCCTACACGGTCACGGTCAGGGCGCGGCACGACGGCAAGACCAGCACCGCGACCAGCACGTTCAGCACGCTCAAGCCCGAGCGGACGCTGTCGATCGCCGATGTGACGCCCAGCGTCAAGGGCGAGAAGGTCGGCGTCGGGATGCCGATCATCGTGCGGTTCGACGGGCCGGTGGCGGACAAGGCCGCGGTCGAGCGGGCGCTGACGGTCACCCCGGAGAAGCCGGTCCCGGGCGCCTGGCGCTGGATCGGGTCCGACCAGGTGATCTACCGCACCCAGACGTACTGGCAGCCGCACCAGACGGTGCGCTTCACCGCGCGGCTCGCCGGGGTGAACGCGGGGCAGGGCGTGTACGGCGCGAAGGACGTCGACCAGACGATCACCATCGGCGCCAGGCAGATCACCACCGGTGACATCGGCGAACACCACATGACGGTGACCCGGGACGGCCGCAAGCTGCGCACCATCCCCTTCAGCGCCGGCAACGGGACCACCAGGGAGTACACCACCACCAGCGGGATCCACCTGCTCATGGGCAAGGAGAACCCCGTCACCATGGAGGCCCCGGGCCGCAAGCCCGGCGACCCCGGCTACTACAAGACCGTGGTGAACTACGGCGTCCGGTTCTCCAACAGCGGCGAGTACACGCACTCGATGCCGTCCACCGTGAGCGTGCAGGGCTCGGCGAACGTCAGCCACGGCTGCCTCAACCTGAGCCCGTCCAACGCCAAGTGGTACTTCGACATCGCCCAGCGCGGCGACGTCCTCAAGCTGACCGGCAGCAGCCGCCGGCTTGAGTGGGACAACGGCTGGGGCTTCTGGCAGATGCCCTTCGACCAGTGGAAGCAGGGCAGCGCCCTTAGCTGAGGGGTCCTGACCAAGCACGATTGCGGGGACCGCGTCCGGTCCGGAATGCTGGACGCGGTCCTCAGGTTACGGGAGCGCATATGGCCGACGACGTCCCCCGGTTGCCCGCCAAGGCTCGGCCCCGGCGCGCCGGGGATCCCGAGAGGCTGGGCGGCTACGAGGTGATCGGGTTCCTCGGTGAGGGCGGCATGGGGTCGGTCTACCTGGGCCGGGGACCCGGCCCCGGCGGCGGCCTGGTGGCGATCAAGGTGGTCAGGTCCGACCACGCCCGGCACGCCACGTTCCGCGAGCGGTTCCGGTACGAGGCCGCGCACGCGCTGAAGGTCCCGCGGTTCTGCACCGCCGAGGTCCTGGACGCCGATCCCGACGCCGAGCACCCCTACCTCGTGACCGAGTACATCGACGGGCCCACGCTCGACGAGGCGCTGGAGGAGGGCGGCCCGCTGCGCCGCGCCGAGCTGGAGCAGCTGGGCGTGAGCATGGCCGCCGCCCTGGCCGGCATCCACGGCGCCGGTGTGGTGCACCGTGATCTGAAGCCCGGCAACGTGCTGCTCAGCCGGATGGGCCCGCGGGTGATCGACTTCGGGATCGCCAGCGCGCTGGACGCCACGCAGGGGCTCACCGCGACCGGCCAGCTGGTCGGCACGCCCTCGTACATGGCGCCCGAGCAGTTCGAGGGCGCCGGGGCGAGCGAGGCGAGCGACGTGTTCGCCTGGGGCGCGGTCATGGCGTTCGCCGCGACCGGCCGCAGGCCCTTCGGAGCCGGCCCCTCGCAGGCCATCGCGTACCGGATCGTGCACACCGAGCCCGACCTGGAGGGCATCGAGGAGCCGCTGCGCGAGGTGATCGGCGCGGCCCTGGCCAAGGACCCGGCCCGCCGTCCCACGGCACGCGACCTGCTCTCGCGGCTCGGCGTGCCCGGCGGCGACCCGGCCGCGGCCGCCGCCTCCCCGGGAACGGAGGGCGCCGTGGGCGCCCTGGGGCCCGCCGGTGTCGGGCAAGCGCCGCAGCCTCCGACACCGCCCGCCCTGCCGCCCGACATGCCGCCTCCGCCGCCGTCCCACATCCCCACGCGGGCCGACGCGCCGCCACCGCACGGGTGGCCCCAGGCGGGGGCCGGGATGCCCACCGCCCCCGTGGCCATGGAGGGCCGGCAGCACGGGCCGGAGCCCACCCTGCCCGCGGGCGCCGGGCGGCCGGTCCGGCGGACGCGCCGGGGGCCGCTGTTCGCCGGGCTCGCCGCCGGTGCCGCCCTGCTCCTGGCGGGGGTGCTCGCCATGGTGATCGTCCCGCGGCTGTCCGGGGACGACCACACCTACCTCGACGGGCACTACAACAGCACCTACGGCGACATGTACATCCGGACCGACGGCGAGGACGTCTGGATGATCTACCGCTGGCACGGAAAGAGCAGGATCCGCGGTGTCGTCGAGGGGAACGGCAGGTCGGTCTACGCCTGCTACACCGAAGGCGCGGGAACCGAGCCCACCGGGAAGGTGCGGTTCACCATCGTCCGCAACGGCGCCGACGTCCGGCTCGACGGCAAATGGGGCGCCGTCGGCAGCGCCCTGAACTCCGACTGGGAGGCCACCAGGGTGGACGGGGAGATCCCCGCCGACATCGACCTCGACCTGCACAACTCCGACCTGTTCCCGGCCGCGCCCACCGACTCGGGGGCGTGACCTTCGTCACGTCTCGTCCGTGACGCACCACTCCACGTCCCTTGTCGCAGACGTCCCAAGCAACGCTTTGATCTCGGAGTTTGGGCAAAGCGGCCATCATGCCATCCTCGGCGGCGCTTTGTCGCTAACGTTCCCCTGGTAACGGCGGGGTTTCTGGAGGTCGTACGGTGCAGCGGAGGTTCTCCCCAGGGATGAGGGCGGGCGCGGGGGTGGCAGGAGCCGTCCTGCTCCTCACCACCGCCTGTTCGGGAGGGGAAGAGAACGGGGACGGCGTCACCGTCGGGGGCAAGGCCGAGGCCGGCACGCCTCAGGTGACCGTCGCGCCCGGCAACGGCGAGCTCAAGGCGAGGCCCGACAAGGGCGTCTCGGTCACGGTCGCGGGGGGCGCGATCGAGAGCGTCACCCTCACGTACAAGGGCAAGCCGGTCGCCGGCGCGCTGTCGGCGGACAAGACCCGGTGGCGGTCGCGGACACTGCGCCCGGGGGCGCGGTACCAGGTCACCGCGGTGGCCAAGAGCCCGCAGGGCAAGACCACCACGGTCACCAGCACCTTCAGCACCCTCAAGCCGGCCGCCGAGCTGGACATCATCGACGTCACGCCGCGGCCGGGCGAGACGGTCGGCGTGGGCATGCCGATCATGGTGACGTTCAACCGGCCGGTGGAGAACAAGAAGGCGGTGGAGAAGGCGCTGCGGGTGAGGTCGACCAAGCCCGCCACCGGCGCCTGGAACTGGGTCAGCTCCAACACCGTGATCTTCCGCACCGAGAACGGCAAGTACTGGCAGCCCAACCAGCGGGTCACGTTCTCCGCCAAGCTCAGCGGGGTCAGGTCCGGCAAGTCGACCTACGGGGTGGACGACTTCTCGCAACGGTTCACGATCGGCGACTCGCACATCGTCCTCGCCAGCACCAAGACCAAGCGGCTCGTGGTGAAGGAGAACGGCAGGACGATCAAGTCCTGGCCGATCAGCGCGGGCAAGGGCGGCCGGGTGGTCAACGGGGTCGACACCTTCCTGACCACCAGCGGGATCCACCTGACCATGGGCAAGGAGAATCCGGCGATCATGACGTCGGAGTGGATGGGCGTCGATCCCAAGGACAAGAAGAACGGCGGCTACCGCGAGGTCATCCCGCACGCCGTGCGCATCTCCAACAGCGGCGAGTACATCCACTCGATGGCCTCCACGGTGTGGGCGCAGGGACGCCAGAACGTCAGCCACGGCTGCCTGAACTCGCCGCCCGCCGCCGCCCAGTGGTTCTACAAGTACGCCTACCGCGGCGACGTTGTGATCATCACGGGCAGCAAGCGGAAGCTGGAGTGGAACAACGGGTGGAGCTACTACCAGATGCCGTGGAGCTCCTGGGTCAAGGGCAGCGCCCTGGACCGCACCGTGACCACCGGCTGATCGCCGGGTAGCCGCCGCCTGTTGAAACCCGCCGCCGTGCGGGCGGAGGACGCGGCGGATCGTGCACCACATGACACGTCCCACGCACCGGGCACTGCGCCGCCTGGCGCTGCTGCTGGCGATGCCCGCGCGCCGGAGGAGAACGCGGACGGGCGGCTGCGCGTGCGCATCCTCCTCCACTACGCGCAGGGCGGCGGCCACCATCCGCACCGTGCTCAACCTGAGCGCCTACCTGGCCCGCGAGCACGACATCGAGATCGTCACGTGCTCCGGCGCCGGGAGGGCACGTACTGTCCCGTCGACCCGGACGTCCGAGTGCGGTACGTCCGGGACCTCAGGAGACGGCCGCGCGACCCGGACTGGACGCTCGGCCTGGACGTCGTCTGACGTCGTGACGGCACGACCCCTGGAGGCGGCGAAGCCGGGTCACTCCCAGCGGTCGCCCCAGGCCCACAGCTCGGCCTCCGAGACGGTGTCGTCGCCGGCGCGCCGTCCCAGCCCGAACCCGCTCCTGAAGAAGATCATGGGTTCCTGGTCGCCGGGGACCTCCACCTCCAGCACCCGCCCGATCACCACGTCGTGGTCCCCGGCGGGATGCACGTCGCCCACCTCCGCATGGACGCGGGTCAGCACGCCGCGTAACGCGGGGGCGCCCCACCGGGAACGGTCCCATTCCAGACCGTCGAACTTCGCGCCCGTGCTGGACCCGAACCTGCGGACCACGTCCTCCTGGTCATGGGCGAGCACGTTCACGCAGAAGCGGCCCGCCGCCCGGATCCGCGGCCAGGTGCGCCCCCGGTGGTCGGCGCAGAACAGCACCAGCGGGGGCTCCAGCGAGACCGAGGCGAACGACTGGCAGGCGAACCCCACCGGCTCACCGCCGTGCAGCGCCGTGATCACGGTGACGCCGCTGGCGAACGCGCCCAGCGCCCTGCGCACCTCGTTGGGCGCCGGCGGGGGCCGGTCGCGCGAATCCGGAGGAAGCCCGGGTTCTGCGGTCACCGGTCGAGTTTATTGCAGGCCCGGACCGCGCCGCGTCTCGGCCGTCCTCATGCGGCGGTGTTCGAGGGCCCACCAGAGGAGGCAGGCATCGCGGTCGCGGGTCAGGCGCAGGCCGGTGGCCTCTTCGAAGCGGCGGACCCGGTAACGGACCGTGTTGGGGTGGACGTGAGCCGGGAGGCCGCCGCCTGCAGGTTCAGGTCGGTCTCGACCATGGCCGACAGCGTCTCGGCAGCATCAGGCGGGCGTTCCTCGGCGGCGCCGTGCCGCGCAGCACCCGCTGTACGGCTAAGAGGGTGCCGCGTAAGGGGCTGAAGACGGTTTCCCAAGATTTTCGGCACGAATTCAGGAGCGGCTGAGAAAACCGCGCGGCGAGGTGCGGGAATGCGCGTGCAGCGATACGAGGGAGTGGCCGATATCTCAATCGCCGCGCACGCTTCGCGGGGGGCGCGGAGCCGCCTTGACTCCGGCTGAATCGCTGTGCAAATCTGAGTTCCGGTTCATTTTGCTGGAGGGGGCGATGGCTTCTCGCGCGGCCGGCCGGCGCACGACCGCGCCACCCGGCGAGCCGCGGCAGGACCGCAGCCGCCGCTCCCACGCGGCGCTGCTGCGCGCGGCCCTGGAGAACTTCTCCGCGCACGGCTGGCGGGGCGCCTCGGTCGACCGGATCGCCAGGGACGCCGGGGTCTCGGTGGGCACCGTCTACACGCGTTTCGGCAGCAAGCGCGACCTCCTCCAGGGTGGGACAGCGGGTCGAGGAGATCGCCGAGCTGCTGGTCTCCCCGTCCGACCTGCTGTCGGACCCGGTGGGCTCCCTGGTCCGCTCCATGCGCACCGCCGTGGAGCGGCGGCGCGCCGCCGCCGGCCTGCTCGGCGCCTGGTCGGAGGCGTGCGTGGACCATCCCGAGCTGCGCGGCCAGGAGGAGGCGATCAGGGCCGCCCTGCTGGAGCGGCTGCGCGGCATCCTGGAGGCCCTCGCGCCGCTGCCCGGGGTGCGTCCCGACCTCGACCCGTCCTCCCTGGCCGTCGCGATCGGCGGTCTTCTCGAAGGGCTGCACGAGCCGCCGTGGTCGCTGCTGGACGACGAGACCGCGGCGCGCACCTGCGCCGGGCTCGTCTCGCACGCGGTATTCCTGGACGACGCGCTTTCCGGCTCGGGTGCGGCGGGAGACGCCGTCGGCCGGAATAGGTGAAGAACAGATGGCGGGTGTGGTCCCTCCATTTTCGGCGCCCCGTGGTCTGACAGCGGAAAATCGATAGTGTCGGACGATTCGTCAATAGGAGTGAAATGCGCGGAGGGATCTCGAATCCCCTCGGCCGGCCGCGTCGATCACCCGTCCCCCGCCCGCGGCGGCGGGGACGAGGGGCAGCGCCTTGGCGAGCCCGGCGGCGGACGCGGCGTGACGCTCGCGGACGCCGACCTGGTGACCGTGGAGCCGGACCGGCGCAGGCTCGTGAAGACCGCCGACGGGTACGCGCTCAGGTTCACGCTCGTCCGTACCGCGGGTCCTGCCGCAGCGCTGGTGGCGGGAGCGCTGCTGCTTCTGGCGGCGTGGACGGCGCGCCCGCACCGCTCGCGGGGACGCGGTTCCGCAGCGCCGCCAGGCGGAGCCGCACCAGGTCGCGGGCGCATCCGGCCGCGTTGCGGACGGGCGAGAAGGCCGTACCGGGAGCATCCCGCCACACCACCGGAAGCTCGGTGATCGCGGCACCGCGCCGGACGCAGCGCATCAGCAGCTCGGCGTCGAAGACGTACCCGGTGATTTGCAGGTCGGCGGCGACGGACCGGGCGAGCGGCCCGTCGAAGAACTTGAACCCGCACTGGGTGTCGGCGACGCCCCCGGCCAGGTCCCGGACCAGCCGGTTGAACATCAGGGCCCCGGTACGGCGCAGCGGGTCGCGGTAGGGCTCGGCGGCCGATCCGGGATGCCGCCGAGCCCCGATCACCACGGGACGGCCCGCGCGCAGCAGTTCCAGCGCCGGGCCGACCGCCGCCACGTCGGTGGCCATGTCGGCGTCGCAGAACCCCACGTACGGGGCACTGGTCGCCAGCAGCCCGGCGCGCACCGCCGCGCCCTTGCCGCGCCGCGGGCAATGCAGCACCCGGACCGGGATCGGCCCCGGCCACGACCGCGCGATCCGCGCGGTGGCGTCGGTGCTGGCGTTGTCGACGACGAGGATGGCGGATCGCACCGGGAGCGTGCGCAGCCGCGCGCAGAGGACGGCCAGTCCGTGCGGGAGGCGCGCCGCCTCGTTCCGGCACGGAATGACGACTTCCAGCATGGCGTCCGCCGCGCCGCCGGTGCCGTCCGCGCGTTCCCGCGAGAGATCCATTCCCGGACGCTACCCGGGGGTGGTGGGTCGTCGCCGTGGCTCCGCCATTCTTGCCGCCCGTCACGTCGGTCCTTGTCGCCGCGTCCGATTCCGGAACACGTCTCCCGTCGGCGCATATCCGGTTGGCGTGCCCGACGAACGACTTTGGGATTCCGTCCCTGGAACGCGTATCGGGAAGTACCCATTATTTCCCAAAGCGCGCCGGGTGGCCGGAACAGGACACGCTCCCGCGCCCCGCCAGGCCCGTGCTGGTGGGGCTGGCGGCGTTCCCGCTCGCGTTCGCGCTTCGCCGCCGAGCGGGTCCTGGTGGCGCCCGCCGATCTCGCGCCCGGGACGGCACCACCGCCGACGTCGACCTCAGGCTGAGCGAGGCCGGCCGCGCCGCCCCCGAGGACCCGCGGGTTCCCGAGAGGCGCCGTGGCCTGACCCACCGCCTCGTGAACGAGGTGACGGCTTGGGCTCCTGTGTCCTATGACATGTACGCGGGCGCAGGGGAACCGCTAGCCTCCGGGGTGCCAACGGGGTGATGCGATATGTCCACCGATCCTGTGACCGCCGACGACGTGCTGCGCGTGGCGTCCTACCGCGACCGGGCCCCGGCCCGACAGGCGATGGTCATCGCGCACGTCTACCACCTGCTCGCCCGTGACCTGGGGACGCGTGCCGGACGGGACGAGGCCAACTGGTTCGCGTTCGCGACCTGGAGCTCCAAGGCGATCGCGGAGGGCCTGGACCTGTCCGACGGCTCGCCCTTCCTGGCGGGCCTGGCCGCCAGGCTGGGGCTGCCGCCGTGGTGCGGCCACCCGTTCCGCGCGCTGACGCTGCGGCTGCTCGGCCCCAGCTACCAGCTCGGCCTCACCCTGGCCAACCGGATGATCTTCCTGGAGACCGGCAGCCTGGCCGCGGGCCTGTGGCGGGACGGCCGGGCCGCGTCACCGGCGGTACGGCCGCGGCGTCCCAGGCCCGGGGAGCCCGTCGAGGTCCGCCCCGTGTTCCTCAGCGACCTGGTCGCGCCCGCCGACGAGGCGTACCTGGACGCGGTGTCGTCCCTCCTCACGCGCGCCGCCGGGACGCGGGACGCGCGGCTCCGCGCGGAGCTGGTGTTCGGCGCGAACATCGCGATGTCGGCGTACGAGCAGGCACGGGCGCAGAAGGCGCTGGAGCTGGTGCTCTACCGTCCCGTGCGCTGGGTCATGCGGGCCTCGTGGCGGACGCTGCTGGCGATGGTGATGCGGCGCCCGTTCCACCGCCTGGCGCTCTACACCCAGCCGCACGAGAGCGTGCCCTGGCCGGTCCGGGTCGCGGAGTCGCTGTGGGCCCGCCTCTACACGCGCTACATGGGGACACTGCGCACGCCCGTCAGCGAGATCCGGCTCAGCAAGCCGCTCAGGCCGCCGCCCGGTGCCGCCGCGCCGCCGCTGACCTGGCAGGTGCAGGACGCGGAGGTGCGCAAGCTGGTGGAGACGTTCGTCCCCGACCCGGAGAGGGCCGAGGACGGTGTGGCCGACTGGCTGGACTACCCGGAGCGGATGCGCTTCATCGTCGCCTACTTCCGCGCCTACCTGGCCGTCCCCGAGCTGTTCGGCCCGCCCTACGGCCCACCGCTGGCCGCCGAACTGGAGGCCGAGGCGGCGGTGGGGACGCTGCCCGAGCCGGTGCGCAGCGCGTGGTTCCGTAAGAAGATCGACCGCTACGAGGACAGGGCGAAGAGGCCCGGCCTGCGCGGATGGGTGGTGCGCCGCTTCTACCGCTCGCCCGTCCAGTACGACCCCGACGCGCTGGAACTGGCGCGGATCGACCTCGGCGCGCACGCCACCGCGCGGACCACCGCCCCGGAGCCGCGGCCATGACGCGGACGACGCCGGCGCGGTGGACCCGTGAGCAGTTCGAGCGGCTGCGCCACGCCGGTGACCCGGAGGTCGACGAGGCCGCGGCCGCCTACCTGCGCGACCACCCCGAGCTCGGCGACGCCCGCGCCGCCGTCGGCGCCGTGATCCGCGAGCTGGGGAACGCCAAGCGCCGCGCCCGCGGCGGCGCCGCCGGCCCGCAACGGGACGCCACCTCCATCCTGGACGAGCTGGGCGGCGACCGGGACCTGCCCGGCTGGGCGGGCGACGACGCCAAGATCGAGCGCGGTCAGCGGGTCTTCCACGACAACGGCCTCTACCAGGCCGCGGTGCTGTACTGCGCGTGCCTCCCGCTGGCCTACGCGCACGAGTCCAGCGCCATCGTTCTGGCGGGCGTCTCCGACCTGGGCACCCGGAACCTGACCCGCCGCGTCGCCGAGACCGGGCAGATGCTCGTCGACGTGATGGCGCTGCGCGGCCCGGACACCCTCCGCCCCGGCGGGCCCGGCCACACCTCGGCGGTGGGCCTGCGCGTCCTGCACGCGTTCGTCCGCGCGCTGGTATGGGAGCGCCAGCGGGCCGGGAAGTGGGACCCGGACTGGGACGGCGAGCGTCACGGCGCCCCGGTCAACCAGGAGCTCCTGCTGGCCACGCTCATCGACTTCAGCGGCGTCACCTGGAGGGCGATGGAGCGCTTCGGGGTGGAGCTGTCCCGGGCCGACAAGGAGGCCAACCTCTACACCTGGAGCGTCTTCGGCAACCTGATGGGCGTGGCGTCCTGCCGCGAGAGGCCGCTGTCGCTCTCCGACGCCGACGAGATCATGGCGTACTTCAGCGGTACGCTCGGCACCTGCGAGGAGGGCCGGCGGCTGATGGCGGCGCTGCTCGCCGGGATGGAGTCGTTCATGCCGCTGGGATGGCGCAAGCTGCCCCGCAGCCTGATCCACTGGGTCTTCCGGGACTGGGGCGACGGCGTCGAGCGCGTGCCCGGCCTGCTGGCGGTGCCCCGGCCCGCCTGGTGGTCGGTGCCGCTGTTCGGCCTCGCCCGGTTCCTGCGCCGCCACGAGCGGATCCCCGACCCGGTGCGCCCGGTGATCCGGATGCTGATGCGCAAGACCGGGAGGTGCGCGATCCTATGGTTCACCGACCATTTCGCCGATGGGCGCGCGCCGTTCCGGATCCCTCCGGAGCTGGCCCGCTCCTGGCGGATCCGGCGGGCCGGACGGATACGCCGGCGGACGCGGCGCGCGGTGCGCGGCTCCCTGGGCAGGCGCCCGGCCCTGTCCGCGAACGCCCCCTAGAACCCGCCTTCAGAACCCGCCATGTGTGAGCCCGCGTGAGTCCCAAGCGAGAACCGGGGGCCGTGACGACGGCCACCGTCCTGTGCGCCGACATCGTCGGGTCGTCCGAGGCCCCGGACGTGGAGCGGCTGCTGCGCTCGGCCGCCACGGCGTCCGGCGCGGTCTCCCTCCAGGACCGGGACGGCGGGCTGATGGCGGTGTTCGAGTCCGTCACCGCGGGGCTCGGCGCGGCGCTGGTCGCCGAGCGCGAACTGGCCGGTGAGGAACGGTGGGCGTCCGGGCCCGTCGCGGTCCGCGCCGCCCTGAGCGTCGGCGATGTCACCTGGGACGAGGAGGGCGTTCGTGGCAGGCCCCTGGCCGAGGCGGCGCGGCTGGCGGGCATGGCGGAGAGCGGCCAGGTGTTGTGCACCGACCAGGTGCGCGGCCTGGCGGCCTTCGGGGATCCCGACCTTCCCTTCGGCTATCTGGACGAGCCGCGGGTCCACGAGTTCCGGTGGCGGGACCTGCACCCCGCGGGCGACGATCCGCTGCCCCCGTGGCTGGACGGGCGGCATCCACCCGGCGTGGTCGGCCGCGAGACCGAACTGGCCGAGTTACGGGCGGAACTGTCGGCGGCCGAGGCCGGCACCCGTACCGTCCTCGTCACCGGTGAACGGGGCGAGGGCAAGACCGACCTGCTGTCGGCCGTCGCGCGGGAGGCGGCGCGCCGTGGCTTCACGGTCCTGGCGGGGCGCTGCCACGATCCCGCCCGGGAGGCGTACGAGCCGATCGCGGGCGCCGTCCGGCGGCTGGCGGGCACCTCCGCGGTGCGGCTGCTGCGCGCCGGGGTGACCGAGGCGGAGGAGTGCCGGCAACTGGCCAGGCTGGCGCCCGCGCTGTCCGGGCCGCCGCTGGGGATGACCGTCCCGCCCGACGACGATCCGGTCTCCGACCGCTACCGGCTGGTCCGCGCGACGCGGACGCTGATCGAGCGGCTGGCGCGGGTGCGCCCGGTGCTGCTGGTGGTGGACGACCTGCACCGCGCCTCGGCCGGGTCCCTGGAGATCCTGCGCTCCCTGCGCTGGGACGAGTCGCCGCCCAGGCTCCTGGTGCTGGTCACCGCGCGTCCCGGCCAGGGGGTGAAGCCGCGCGGCCTCGACCGCCGCGTCTCGCTGCGCCCCCGCAGGTTCGACCGCGCGCAGATCGCCGCGATCCTGGCCGCCGCGCCGGACGTCGAGCTCGCCGCCCCGGAGGCGGCCGCGGCCCGGCTGCACCACCAGACCGGCGGCGACGCGCTGCTGGTCACCGAGGTGGTGCGGGAGCTGATGGCGGGCCGCGACCTGGACGAGGTGCCGGTGGCCGACTCGGCCGCCCGCATGGTCGCCGACCGGCTGGACCGGCTGTCGCCCCGCGCCCGCGCCGTGGCGGACCTGCTGGCCGTGGGCGAGCGGATGCGGCACGAGACGCTGCGGGCCGGGCTCGGGTTCGACGGCGTCCAGTTCGCCGGGGCGGTCGCGGAGATGACCGCGGCCGGGCTGCTGACCCAGACCGCGCGCTGGTACCTCCGCTTCTCGCACGAGCCGACCCGCGAGGCGGTGTACGCGGCGCTGCCGGAGTCCCGGGCGGCGGAGCTGCACGGGCGGGTGGCCGACCTGCTCCTCGAACACGAGGCGCGGACGCTGGGGACCCGCCCGTACGTCCTGGCGGGGCATCTGCTGCGCGCCGCGCGCGCGAGCGCCGGGATCGGGCGCGTGCGGCAGGCGATCGGCGCGGTCGGCCGCGCCGCCGAGGAGGCACTGGCCCGGCTCGCCCACGCCGAGGCCGTGACCTGGTACGAGGGCCTGCTGGACCTGCTCGACCTGGACCCCGGCACCTCGGCCGAGCGGCGCGCCGAGACGCTGGCGGCGTGCGGCCGGGCGATGTGGCTGGCGGGCGACTCCCGGTCGTGGCGGACGCTGCAGAGCGCCGTGGAGCCGGCCCGCCGGAGCGGGCGGGACGACCTGATCGTGGCGGTGGCCTCCACCGGCGACCGCGGCTTCTTCAGCACGACCGCGGCGATCGACCCGGACAGGATCGCGCTGCTGGAGGAGGCGCTGCGCCTGGTCGACCCGGCCGACCTGCGTACCAGGGCGCTCCTCACCGCGCAGCTCGCCGCCGAGCTGACCTGGGCGTATCCCGGTGGGGGGACGACCCCCCACACCCCCCGGCAAGGGCGTCCGGGGCGGAACCCTCCGCTCCGCGAGGGCTCCGCTCCGGGTTCCGCCCCGGACGACGGCGAGCGGCGCTTCACCCTGAGCGACGTGGCGCTGGGCTGGGCGCGGGCGGCCGGTGACCCGCGCATCCTGGTGCGGGTCCTGGGGCTGCGGAACCTGACGGTCGTCCCGGAGGGCACCCCGGAACGGCGCCGCGCCGAGACCGAGGAGATGCTGGCGGCGGCCCGCGCGACCGGGGACGACCTGGCGCTGTTCCACGCGACCTTCCAGGGCATCTCGGGGATCCTGGACACCGGCGACACCGAGGAGGTCACCCGCTGGCTGGACCGGGCGGGCGAGCTGGCCGGCCGGCTGGCGCAGCCGCACCTGTTCTGGCTGGTCTCCTTCTCCCGGGCCGCGCTGCTGCTGATGCGCGGGCGGATCGACGAGGCGGAGAGCGAGGCCGAGCGGTCGCTGCGGCTCGGCCTGGAGATCGGGCGGGAGTACGAGGCGCCCGCGTTCTTCGCCGAGCAGACCGGCGAGATCCGCAGGCTGCGCGGCCGTCTCGGCGAGGTACGGGACGCGGTCCGCCGCGCCGTCGAGGACCGCATGCCCGACCCGGCGCACGTCCTCCTGCGCTTCCTCACCGAACTGGACGACGAGGCGGCCGGTCCGGTGCTGCGCCGGATCGTCGGCGAGCACGGCGTCATTCCGCCGCGCAACATGGCGCAACGTCCCGCCCTGGACAACCTGGCGCTCGCCGCGTCCCGGCAGGGCGCCGACGACCTGCTCGACCCGCTCTACAAGGCGCTGGAGCCGCACGGCGACACGTTCGGGCACTCCGCGGTCGCGCACCACTGCGGCCACCACTACCTGGCCCACCTCGCCGCGGCGTCCGGGGACCCCGCGCTGGCGGCCGAGCACTTCGAGGCGGCGGCGGCCGTCCACGAACGCTGCTCGGTGCCGCTGCTGATGGCCGAGTCCCTGCTGGACTGGGCCGACCTGGACGCCCGTACGCCCGGCACGGCACTGGCACCGCCCGGCCTGCGCGAACGGGCCGCCGGCCTCCTGACCGGCCGCGGCGCCGCCCTCCTGGAACGGCGCCTGTCAGGCACCGGGCGTTGAGTTCCAGAGGGTCACGTACACCGGCGGGCGGAAACGGGACGGCGGGACGCCCGACCCCGGGCTCCGCATGATGTGCAGGGCGTCGGCGGTGGCCAGGAACCGGCGGAACGCCCCGGCCAGCGGCGGCCTGCGTGCGGCGGCGAGCGTCGTGACATGCCACTGGATCTTCACGGGCGTCGCGGCGGTGGGCACGATCCGCAGCTCGCCGCGCTGCACCCGATGCCCGACCAGGTGCGCCAGCGCGACGGCCAGCCCGTCGCCGTCCGAGGCGGCGGCCCACGCGGCGGTCTGGTTGGGGTAGACGCGGACACGGTCCTCGGGGACCTTCAGGCGCCGCAGCAGCAGGCTGGTCTCGCTGGACGGGTCCGTGCCGGACGGGTCGACCAGCCACACCGGCGGCGGTCCCGGCCTCCCGCGCGGAGGCCCCACGGCGACCAGCCGCGCCCGGAACACCGGCTCGCTGACCAGGTCCGGCTCGTCCCCCAGGTCGGGTCCGATCGCCACGTCCGCCAGCCGGCTGTGCAGCAGCACCGGCACCTCCTTGCCGGCCACCACGCCCGCGCTGCCGTCCACCTCCCGCGCCGAGCGCTTGGTGAACGTCTCCAGCAGGGGAGTGGCGACGAACTCGGCGATCGCCGCCGTCGCCACCACCCGCAACGTCTCCGGCGCGCCCCGCGCCGCCCGCACCGCCCCCTCGGCCTCCGCGCCGAGCGCCACCATCTGGGAGGCGACCGGCAGGAGCCGCGCGCCGCCCGGAGTGAGCGCCATCCCGCCGGGGCCGCGTTCGATCAGCGGGTCGCCCAGGTGCTGCCGCAGCGCGGTCAGCGCCTGCGACACCGCGGGCTCGCTCACGCCCAGCGCGCGCGCCGCCTCCTTCACCGACCCGAGCCTGGCGACGAGCACGAACGCGCCGAGCTGCGTGAGCGTCATGCGCCCAGTCTGTCCCGTTCCGGCCGGCGGGTTAAGGGATCGGTTATTCGCCGGTTGTGGCCGCCTCCGGCCTGGGATGACAATCCGGCCACGTTGCCACGGCCCGGGCATGCACGTCCCGACCCCGTCCACCCCTGAGGGGGCGCCATGCAGGTACCGGCAAGGTTCGAGTACGAGCGCGCGACGAGCGTGGAGGAGGCGCTGGCCCTGCTCGCCCGGCACGGCCCCGAGGCGCGCGTCGTCGCGGGCGGGCACAGCCTGATCCCGATGATGAAGCTGCGCCTGGCCGAGCCCGAGGCGCTCATCGACATCAACGACGTGGAGGAGCTGTCCTCCATCAGGATCGACGGCGACATGCTCTGCGTCGGGGCCCTCGTCCGGCACGCGGAACTGCTGGACTCGGCGGTGGCGGGCGAGCACTTCCCGATCCTGCACGACGCCGAACGAGTGATCGCCGACCCGGTGGTGCGCAACCGCGGCACCGTGGGCGGCTCGCTGTGCCAGGCCGACCCGTCCGAGGACCTGTCCGCCGCGTTCGCCGCGCTGCGCGCCCTGGCGGTGATCCGCGGCCCGGAAGGCGAGCGGACCGTGCCGATCCGCGAGTTCCACGTCGGCCCGTACGAGACGGTCGTCGCACCGGGCGAGCTGCTGACCGAGCTGCGCGTCCCGATCCGCCCGGGGGGATCGAGCGCGTACGAGAAGGTCGAGCGGCGCGTCGGCGACTGGCCGCTGGCCGCCGCCGGCGCCGCGCTCCGCCTGGACGCGGACGGCCGGATCGTCGAGGCCGGCATCGGGCTCACCGCCGTCGGCGCCGAGCGCTTCGTCGCCGCCGAGGCCGAGGACGCGCTGCGCGGCGCCGAACCGTCCGACGCGGCCTTCGCCGAGGCCGGGAGGCTCGCCGCCGAGCACTGCTCCCCGTCCTCCGACCAGCGCGGCCCCGCCGACTACAAGCGGCACCTGGCCGGCGAACTGACCACCCGCGCGCTCCGCCGCGCCTACGAGAGGTGCCGCGTATGAACATCACGGTGACCGTGAACGGGCAGGCGTACACACGCGACGTGGAGCCGCGCCTGCTGCTGGTCCACTTCCTGCGGGACGAGCTGGGGCTCACCGGCACGCACTGGGGCTGCGACACCTCCAACTGCGGCGCCTGCGTGGTCTGGCTGGACGAGGTGCCGGTCAAGTCCTGCACGGTGCTGGCGGTGATGGCGTCCGGCAAACAGGTCCGCACCGTCGAGGGACTGGAACGCGACGGCGTCCTCGACCCGGTGCAGCAGGGGTTCAGCGAGTGCCACGGCCTGCAGTGCGGGTTCTGCACGCCGGGCATGATGATGACGGCCCGGTGGCTGCTGGACCACCGCCCCGACCCGTCCGAGCCCGAGATCCGCGAAGCGCTGTCCGGGCAGATCTGCCGGTGCACCGGCTACGAGAACATCGTCCGCGCCGTCCGCTGGGCGGCGGAACACCCGGCCGCGGAAACCGAAGGAGCGGCGCCATGACGTGCTCATGGTCGCGGCTTCGCCGCTCCGGGTCATGGCGCTGTGGCGCCTTGTCTTCCCTCGTCGTTCGTTCCTCACTCCTCAGTCCAGACAAGGCGGCGCCATGACGGAAACCCAGGCAAGGCCGCGGCATCACGGGTTCGGGCGCGTGCCGCGCAAGGAGGACGCCCGGTTCATCCGCGGCAAGGGCAACTACGTCGACGACATCAAGCTGCCGGGCATGCTGTACGGGGCCGTCCTGCGCAGCCCGCACGCGCACGCCCGCCTGGTGTCCATCGACACCTCGGCCGCCGAGGCGCATCCCCAGGTCCGCGCGGTGATCACTGGGAAGACGCTGGCCGGGCTGAACCTGGCGTGGATGCCGACGCTGTCGGCGGACGTGCAGGCCGTCCTGGCCACCGACAAGGTGCGCTTCCAGGGCCAGGAGGTCGCGTTCGTCGTCGCCGAGAGCCACTACGCGGCGCGCGACGCGCTGGAGCTGATCGACGTCGACTACGACCCGCTGCCCCCGGTCGTCGACGCGCGCAAGGCCCTGGACCCGGACGCCCCGGTGATCCGCGACGACGTCGAGGGCCGCACCGACAACCACATCTTCGACTGGGAGGCGGGGGACGCCGCCGCCACCGACGCGGTCTTCGCGAGCGCGGACGTGGTCGTCGAACAGGACGTGCTGTACCCCCGCGTCCATCCCGCGCCGCTGGAGACCTGTGGCATCGTCGCCGACATGGACCCGGTGACCGGCAAGCTCACCGTGTACACCACCACCCAGGCGCCGCACGCGCACCGCACCGTGTACGCGCTGGTCGCCGGGCTGCCCGAGCACAAGATCCGGGTGGTGTCGCCGGACATCGGGGGCGGCTTCGGCAACAAGGTCGGCATCTACCCCGGCTACGTCTGCGCGATCGTCGGGTCCATCGTCGCCAAGCGCCCCGTCAAGTGGATGGAGGACCGCTCGGAGAACCTGATGACCACGTCCTTCGCGCGGGACTACCACATGCGCGGCGAGATCGCCGCGACCCGGGACGGCAGGATCCGCGGGATCCGGGTGAAGGTGCTGGCCGACCACGGCGCGTTCAACGGCACCGCGCAGCCCACCAAGTTCCCCGCCGGGTTCTTCCACGTGTTCACCGGCTCGTACGACATCGAGGCCGCGCACTGCGCGGTCACCGGCGTCTACACCAACAAGGCGCCCGGCGGCGTCGCCTACGCCTGCTCGTTCCGCATCACCGAGGCCGCGTACCTGGTCGAGCGGATGATCGACGTGCTGGCCGGCGAGCTGGACATCGACCCGGCCGAGCTGCGGATGCGCAACCTGCTGCGCCCCGAGCAGTTCCCGTACTCCTCGGCCACCGGCTGGGAGTACGACTCGGGCGACTACCCGGCCACGCTGCGGCACGCCATGGACATCGCCGGGTACGAGAGGCTGCGCGAGGAGCAGGCCGAACGCCGCCGCGCCGGCGACGGGCCGCTGATGGGCATAGGGATCAGCTTCTTCACCGAGGCCGTCGGCGCGGGCCCGCGTAAGCACATGGACATCCTGGGGCTCGGCATGGCCGACGGCGCCGAGCTGAGGATCCATCCCACCGGCAAGGCCGTCCTGCGCATCTCCGTCCAGACCCAGGGGCAGGGCCACGAGACGACGTTCGCGCAGATCGTCGCCGAGGAGCTCGGGATCCCGGTGGACGACGTCGAGGTGGTGCACGGCGACACCGACCAGACCCCGTTCGGGCTGGGCACCTACGGGTCCCGGTCGACGCCGGTGTCCGGCGCCGCCACCGCCGTCGTGGCCCGCAAGGTGCGCGAGCGGGCCAGGATCGTCGCCGGGGCGATGCTGGAGGCCGATCCCGAGGACCTGGAATGGGTGCCGGGACGCTGGCAGGTCCGCGGCGACCCCGGCTCCGGCGCGACCATGCAGGAGATCGCGATGGCCGCGCACGGCAGCGTCGAGCTGCCGGAGGGCGTGGAGGGCCATCTGGACGCCACCACCGTCTACAACCCGCCGAACCTCACCTACCCGTTCGGCGCGTACATCGCGGTCGTGGACGTGGACCCGGGCACCGGCAAGGTCACCGTCCGCCGGTTCATCGCGGTGGACGACTGCGGCGTCCGCATCAACCCGATGATCGTCGAGGGCCAGGTGCACGGCGGGCTCGCCGACGGGGTCGGGATGGCGCTGATGCAGGTCATGGCGTTCGACGAGGACGGCAACCACCTGGGCGCCTCGTTCATGGACTACCTGCTGCCGACGTCGATGGAGTGCCCGTCCTGGGAACTGGGGGAGACGGTCACGCCGTCCCCGCACCACCCGCTGGGCGCCAAGGGCGTCGGCGAGTCCGCCACGGTCGGCTCGCCCGCCGCCATCGTCAACGCCGTCGTGGACGCGCTCAAGCCCTACGGCGTGCGGCACGCCGACATGCCGCTCACCCCGGCCAACGTCTGGCGCGTCATGCAGGGGAACCCGTTCCGGACGGATCTGGCGATCCCATGATGGACCAGCTCGACCGAGCCGAACGGCTCCGCAGCGAACGGACCCCGTTCGTCCTGGCCACGGTGGTGCGCGCGGAACGTCCCACCAGCGCCAAGACCGGTGACCGTGCGCTCGTCCTCCCCGACGGGACCCTTGAGGGCTTCGTCGGGGGGTCGTGCGCGGCCTCGACCGTGCGCGCCCAGGCGCTGGCCCTCCTCGACTCCGGGGAGTCCACCCTGCTGCGCATCACCCCCGGCGCGGACGAGAGCGCCGACGCGCCGGAGGGCCTGGTCACGGTCAGCAACCCGTGCCTGTCCGGCGGGACGCTGGACCTGTTCCTGGAGGCCGTGATCCCGCCCGCGCTGATCCAGGTCTACGGTGACGGCCCGATCGCCCGCGCCCTGGCCGACGTCGGCACCGCCGCCGGTTACGACCTGCGTCCCACCGCGGACCTGGACGCGCCCGTCATCAGGGACGCCGCCGCCCTGGTCGTCGCCACCCACGGCCACAACGAGGAGGCCATCCTTCGCGCGGCCCTCGACGCCGGCATCCCGTACATCGGCCTCATCGCCAGCCGCAGGCGAGGCGCCGCCGTCACCGCGTCCATCGAGGGCGGCGACCGTGTGCACAGCCCCGCCGGCCTGGACATCGGCGCCCGGACCGCGCCCGAGATAGCCCTGTCCTTACTGGCCGAGATCGTCTCGGAGCGGCCCCATGCGGCACGCCGGGCCGTCCACGAGACCCGGCATGCCGCCCAGGAGGCCCGGCACGAGGAGGCCGGGCACGAGGAGTCACATCACCACTGCCACTGAGGGCGTGCCGGTCAGCCGGCCGGTGCCGGTGGCTCCACGAGCCGGCGGAGGAGGGCGGCGAGCTGGTCGCGTTCGTCCGGGCGGAAGCGGCCGAAGATCCGCTCTCCGACGTCGGCGGCGATCTCCCGGGCCTCCGCGAGGACGCGCTCGCCTTCGGGGGTCGGGGTGACCGAGTACGCCCGCCGGTCCTGGGGCGTGCGCTCCCGCCGGACGAGGCCGGCGTGCTCCAGCTCGTCGATGAGCCGGACCATCGTGGACTTGTCGATGCCGGTCATGTCGATGAGACGCCGCTGGCTCGACGGCCCGTAGGTCCGCAGGGTGAGCAGCATCGTGTACCCGCGCACGTCGATCCCCAGCGGGCGCAGCGCCCGGTTCATCGCCCCCCGGCTGGTGTTGTGGGCCCTGGCGAGCAGCATGCCGAGCCCGACGTGCCGGGTGGCGGGGTCGGCCGCCTCGGACAGGAGCCGTTCGAGCAGGTCGTCGAGCATGGGCCCCATCTTAGGCCCTTTTGATATAGTCTCATTTGAGACTGTCTCAGCAATGCCTAACTCCGTGCGGTGGCCCGACGAGACCAGGGGAGACCCTCATGCCCGGAATGACCCGCCGGCGCGCCCTCGCGGCGTCCGGCCTGACCGCTGTCGCGGCGACCGTGCCCGCCGTCCCCGTCACGGCCGGCACCGCCCGCCCGCCCGCGCGAGGCAGGATCGACGTCCACCACCACGCCGTCCCGCGCGGGATGCGCGAGTGGGCGGAGCAGCAGGGACTGATCCCGCCCGGCGGCGGGCCGTCCTGGGCCGACTGGAGCCTGAAAGCCACGCTCGACACCATGAAGGCCAACGACATCGCAGCCGGCGTCGCCTCCGCGCCGATCCCGGCCGAGGTGTTCCAGGACCGGGCCGTCGCCGCCTCCGGCGTCCGGATCTGCAACGCGTCGATGGCCGGGCTGGTACGGTCCCGCCCCACCCGGTTCGGCTTCTTCGCCAACGTCGCGATGCTCCACCCCGACCTCGCGCTGGAGCAGATCGCGTACGCGTTCGACGAACTGGGCGCCGACGGGGTGCTCCTCAACACCTCGGCCGACGGCCGCTACCTCGGCGACCCGATGTTCGACCCGCTGTTCGCCGAGCTCGACCGGCGCGGAGCGGTCGTGTTCACCCATCCGTTCGCGCCCAAGGGCATCGTCGAGGTCCCCGGAGTCGAGGAGTACATCGGCGACTTCCTGCTGGACACCACGCGGACCGCGCTCAGCCTCATCGCCGCCGGAACGCTGGAACGGTACCGCCGGGTGTCCGTCGTCCTGTCCCACGCCGGCGGGTTCCTGCCGTACATCGTCGGCCGCGCCGAGGGCTGGGGAAGGGAGGACGGCGGCCCCGACCCGGCGAGGATCCGGTACGCGCTGCGGCGCTTCTACTACGACACCGCCCTGCCGATGTCGCCGTACGCGACGCCGTCCCTGCTGAACGCGGTCGGCGCCGACCGGGTGCTGTTCGGGACCGACTGGCCCGCCAACACCGCCCCGGAGGTCCGCGTCAACACGCGCGACTTCGACCGCGACCCGGGCCTGGGCGACCGCGAGCACCGGGCCATCGGCCGCGACAACGCGCTGCGCCTCCTGCCCGGCCTGGCCAGGAGGATCGGCCGCTGACGGCTCCCGGCCCGGGCCCGTCCACGGCGGCGCCGAACGGCGCGTGGATCACGGACCGCGCAGCGAGGCCGCCTCCTGGACGGCCCGCTCGCCGGGATGCCAGGGCGCCTGGGTCACGGCCGAACCGATCACGCGGTACGACAGCCCGGACGCCGCCGAGGACAACGAGGGCCGAGTTCGAGGAGGCGGGCCCGCCGCAGGCCCCACCGCGGGAGCGAGCGGGCCCGGGCCGGGCGATGATCCGTCAGCCGCCGAGCTCGTCCAGCAGCCCGCCGAGCAGCGACTCGGCGCTCTCCGGCGGGCCGGCGTTGACCGAGAGCCAGTCCAGGTGCGCCTTGTAGGCGGCCAGGTCGGCGGGCTTGTCCACGTACAGCGCGCTGGTCAGCTGCTCCATGTAGACCACGTCGGGCAGGCTGGGCTCGGCGAACCGCAGCAGCGAGAACGAGCCGGCGAGCGCCGCCATCGCGCTGTGCCGCGGCGGCATCACCTGGATGGTGATGGCCGGTGACCGGGCCGCGGCGAGCAGCGCCGCGATCTGCTCCCGCATGACCTCCGTCCCGCCGACCCGGCGGCGCAGCGCCGCCTCGTCGACCACCGCCCACAGCTGGGGCGGGTCGGGACGGCTCAGGATCCGCTGCCGCCGCATCAGGACGCTGACCCGGCGCTCGATCTCCTGCGCGGGGGCCATGGGGCGGCTGACCTCCAGCGCCGCCCTGGCGTAGTCCTCGGTCTGCAGCAGTTCGGGCACGCACCGGGTCTCGTGGACGCGCAGCGTGGACGCCGCCTCCTCCAGCCCGATGTAGACCTCGAACCAGGGCGGCAGGATGTCGCTGAAGCGGTGCCACCAGCCCGGACGGTTGGCCTGCTCGGCCAGTTCGAGCAGGGGCTCGCGCTCGTCGGCCGCCGTCACCCCGTACAGGGTGAGCAGATCGGCGACGTCGCGCTCCTTGAAGCCGACCCGGCCGAGTTCCAGTCTGCTGATCTTGGACGCGGAGGCGCGTATCGCGTTCCCGGCGTCCTTGGGCGAGATCCCCTTGGCCTCGCGCAGCCGGCGCAGCTGACCGCCGAGCAGGATGCGCAGAACGGTGGGCCCGCCGCTGGGGAGATCGCGTGCGCGGCCTCCCGCTTCCGGATGGTCGTCCGGCTGAAGTGCCTTCACTCCGTCCCCCCGCGCCCTCGTCCGGGCGCTCGTCATTCGCGGCTTGCGGCACCCACCGTAACGCCACGGCCGCCGGAAGGTGTGTGGTTTTGTCCGGTGAAGCGGGGGAAGGCCGGGCCGCACGGGGGCCACGGCCCGGCCTCTCTGGACCCATCATCGGTCCTCGCGGGGCCGCTGAACAGGAGGAACGCTCACGTTTCCCCGTCCGGAACCGGCCCCCGGGCGCCGATCCGCACGGGGCGTGTGCGCGAGGTCACCGTCCGCCGGTCCGGGACGTTTCTTGACGGCGATATGTGACCTTCGGGAGGGAAAGGGAGGGACGGCCCGGGTAGGAGCCGCGCGTCGGGGCTGACGAGGGGGGATCGCGGTATGACCGATATTTCGCATCTGGGGCCCGAGGAGGGGGACCGGCGCGCCGAACTGACCAACCGCCAGGGCCACCGGGTGTACGACAACCAGAACCAGCGCACCGTCGGGGCGCGCGGCCCGGCGACACTGGAGAACTACCAGTTCCTCGAGAAGATCAGCCACTTCGACCGGGAGCGGATCCCCGAACGGGTCGTGCACGCCCGCGGCACCACCAGCTACGGGTACTTCGAGGCGTACGGGTCCTGGGGCGCCGAGCCCATCGCCGGTTTCACCAGGGCCAAGCTGTTCCAGCGGAGGGGCGCGCGGACACCGGTCGCGGTGCGGTTCTCCACGGTGATCGGCGGTCGCGACTCCTCCGAGTGCGCCCGCGACCCGCGCGGCTTCGCGGTCAAGTTCTACACCGAGGAGGGCAACTGGGACCTGGTCGGCAACAACCTCGGGGTGTTCTTCATCCGGGACGCGATCAAGTTCCCGGATCTGATCCACGCGCTCAAACCCGACCCGGTGACCTTCCGGCAGGAGCCCAACCGGATCTTCGACTTCATGTCGCAGACGCCCGAGGCCATGCACATGCTGGTCAACCTGTTCAGCCCGCGCGGCATCCCCGCCGACTACCGGCACCAGCAGGGCTTCGGGGTCAACACCTACAAGTGGGTGAACGAGCAGGGCGACACCGTCCTGGTCAAGTACCACTGGCAGCCCAAGGCGGGGGTGCGCAGCATGACCGAGGCCGACGCCGCCGCCGTCCAGGCGAGCGACCTCGGGCACGCCACCAAGGACCTGCGCGACGCCATCGACCGGGGCGACCATCCGGAGTGGGAGCTGCTCGTCCAGATGATGAGCGATGACGAGCACCCGGAGCTGGACTTCGACCCGCTGGACGACACCAAGGTGTGGCCCGAGGAGCGGTTCCCGCCCCGTCCCGTGGGCCGCATGGTCCTGAACCGCAACGTCGAGAACCATTTCGCCGAGAACGAGCAGATCTCCTTCGGAACCGGCGTGCTGGTCGACGGCCTGGACTTCTCCGACGACAAGATGCTGGTCGGACGGACCTTCTCCTACAGCGACACCCAGCGCCACCGGGTGGGCCCCAACTACTTGCAGCTTCCGGTCAACCAGGCCAAGGAGGCCAAGGTCCGCACCAACCAGCGCGACGGGCAGATGACCTACTACGTCGACGAAGCGGGGGAGAACCCGCACGTCAACTACGAGCCGTCCATCACCGGCGGGCTGCGTGAGGCGCAGTACCCCGTACACGACGAGCAGGGCCCGACGATCCAGGGGCGGCTCACCCGCAAGCGCATCCCGCGCGCCAACGACTACGCGCAGACGGGCCAGCGGTACTGCCTCATGCAGGACTGGGAAAGGGACGACCTGGTGCACAACCTCGTCACGAACCTGTCGCAGTGCGACCGGCCCATCCAGGAGCGGATGGTCTGGCATCTCCTGATGGCCGAGAACGACCTGGGTCTGCGCGTCGGCGAGGGCCTGGGCATCGGCCCCGCGGACGTGGCGCACCTGAAACCGCTGAAGGGCCAGAGCCTCACCCCCGAGGACCGCAAACGCCTGGCGAACCTGGGGAAGAACGGTCCCCGCGACGTGACGGGCCTGCAGATGACCCATTGCGTCCCCAACGAGAGAGCCGTCCACCACTTCACCGGACGGCCCTAGCGGGGACCTGGCAACGGAAGGGAGGCACCGGTGTGAAGTACGGCCAATTCATCGCGACGGTCCGCGACATGGGCGAGTACCAGGACCGCGAGGAGACCGAGCGGGTCACCAAGGCGGTGCTCCGGGTGCTGGGCAGCCGGATGACACCGCAGTCCGCCGACCACCTGGCCGCGCAGCTGCCCCCGCCGCTGGACCAGGCGGTACGGGACGGCGCCGACGGCAGGCCCGACCCGTTCGGCATCGAGGAGTTCTACCGCAGGGTCGGCGAGGCCACCCACGGGCACTACGAGACCGCCGAGTGGGACGCGGGCGCCGTGCTGACCACGGTCGCGCGGACGGTGTCCGGCGGCGAGCTCAACCACGTGCTCAGCCAGCTCCCGTCCGGGTACGCGCCGCTGTTCGGCAAGAACGAGCTCACTGATTGAGGTGGGACACGATGGCCAGTGACGCGGGCTCCGGCCGCGCGGGGGACACCGATCCCGCCGACCGCGGTCCCGGGGCGAGCTCCGGGCACGAGAGCCAGCCGCAGGAGCGGATCGTCCGCGGCACCGGCACCGCCGCCGAGGGCTACGAGACCAGGGGCGGGGCCGGTGGTACCAAGGACGGCGACCCTCTCGCCGGAGTGCGGATCGAGGACGACGCCGAGACCACGGCCGGCGACGAGGGCTCCGGAGAGCCGGAGGAGGACCCGTCCGGTAGCGCCTGACCGCACCGGCCTGGGACCCGGGGCGGGCCCAGGCCGGTCTGGAACGATCCAGGGTCAGGCCGTGGAGCCGCTGCCCGCCTCGGCGGTCTCGGCGCGCCCGGCGTCCTGGCCGCCGTGCGGCGCGGGCGCGTCCACCGCGTCCTGGTTACGCTCGGCGCGGACCAGATCACGGTGCCCGGTCGCCAGGATCGCCACGCCCACCAGGATGGCGCCCGCGCCCACCGCGAACGGGACGTGCACGTTGAAGTGCTCGGCCAGCCGTCCGGCGGCGTAGGGGGCCAGGCCGCCCCCGATGAACCGGACGAACCCGTAGGCGGCCGAGGCCACCGGGCGCTCGACCGGCGCGACCATCATGACCGCCTGCGTGGTGACCGTGTTGTTCACGCCGATGAACGCCCCCGCCACGATCACGGCCGTGACCAGGACCGGCACCGAGCCGGTGAAGAGGGCGATGACCAGCACGTCCAGCGCGAACAGCGTCAGCGCGCCGTACAGGGTGCGGGCGAGGCCGAACCTGCGGCGCAGCCAGGGCGCCGCGAACACCGAGAAGACCGCGACGAGCAGCCCCCAGCCGGTGAAGACCAGGCCGAGGTGCAGGGCGTCCAGCTCCATGGGGAACGGCGCGTACCCGAGGACGGTGAAGAAGCCCCAATTGTAGCAGAGCGCGGCCAGGCTCATGATCAGCAGGCCGCGATGCCGCAGCGCCCTGATCGGGTCGGCGAGCGAGGTCCTGCGCTCCGGCCGCGGCTGCCGCGCGACCAGGGCGGTCGTGGCGACCAGCGCGACGGCCATCAGGGACGCGACGCCGAAGAAGGGCCCGCGCCAGCTGATGTCGCCCAGCACGCCGCCCAGCAGCGGGCCCACGGCGATGCCCAGGCCGAGCGCCGCCTCGTACAGGATGATCGCCCCGGCGAAGCCGCCGCTGGCCGAGGCGACGATGACGGCCAGCGAGGTGGCGATGAACAGGGCGTTGCCCAGGCCCCAGCCCGCCCGGAACCCGATGATCTGGCCGACGGTGCCGGACGTGCCGGCCAGCGCGCTGAACACCACGATCAGCACCAGACCGGTGATCAGCGTGTGCTTGGCGCCGATCCTGCTCGACACCCAGCCGGTGCCGAGCATCGCCACCGCCATCACGACCAGATAGCTGGTGAACAGCAGGGTCACCTGGCTCGGCGAGGCGTTCAGGTCCGCGGAGACGGCGGGCAGGATCGGGTCCACCAGCCCGATCCCCATGAAGGAGATCACGCAGGCGGACGCGACCGCCCACACCGCCTTGGGCTGGCGGAACGGGTTCCGGCTCGGCGCCGCGGCGGCGTCCCGGCCGGTGGGGGAAGGGTTCATGTGTCGCTCCGGTGAGTGTGGTCGCCGCCGGCGGGCGCGGGGCCGCAGGCGAGCTCGGTGAGCCGATTCAGGGCGGGCAGGGCGGCGGCGATCGCGGCGCGGTCGGCGGCGGGGAGCTCGGCCAGCAGGGCGGCCAGGCGCGCGGCCCGGATCCTTTTGAGGCGCGCCAGCTCCGCCCGCCCGGCCTCGGTGACCCGCACGGCGACGACCCTGCGGTCGCCGGGCTCGGCGATTCGCTCGGCCAGGCCGTCCTTTTCCAGCCGGGACACCAGCTGGGTCATGGCCGGCTGGGTCACGCCCTCCTCGGCGGCCAGCACGGTGATCCGGCGCGGGCCGGACCGTTCCAGGTTGGCCAGCGTGGACATCGAGGTCATCGACCGTTCCCTGGGGATGGACAGGGTCCGCATGAGCGTCGACACCCGCGCGAGGCCGGCGGCGAGCTCCAGCTCGCCGGGGGGTGGCTCGGAATCCATAAGGCATTTATATCAACTTCGGATATAAATCCCTTATGTAATGTGCGTCACGCGCGTATCTGGTTACCTAACGCTTGCTTCCCTTTCGGTACCGCTCACCTCCGGAGGTGCCCGATGCAGGTACGCGAGCTGCGCCATCGTGTCGAGATAGGCGACCTGCTCATCCGTTACGCGCGAGCCGTCGACGACGGCGACTGGGACGCGCTGGAGGGCGTCTTCACCCGGGACGCCGTGCTGGACCTCACCGAGCCCGGCGGTATCAAGGGCGGGCTCGCCGAGGTCAAGTCCTGGCTGGCCGAGGCGCTGGCGCGATGGCCGGGGCGCCAGCACCTGCTCGGCGTCCCCCTGATCGAGTTCCCCATCGATCCCGGGGACACGGCGATCGCCTCGGTCTCCTTCACCGACACGCTGTCCCCCTCCCGGGGCGTCATCCAGGCGGACGCGCCCGGCCTCAGCCGCGGCGGCGGCCTCTACCACCACGACCTCGTCCTGCTGCCCGAGGGGTGGCGCAGCCGCGCCATGAGGATCGAGCAGCAATGGCGCACCTTCACCTGATCACCGGGGTCCTGTTTCCCTCCCGGTCGCCGTACGGCGTTGCGTTCGGGCACCCCGCCGGTGTACGAACGTATTGGAAGCTGAACGTTTGTATTGGAGCGAACGGGCGATGGCCGGGACCGGGCGTCACGCGGCGGAGGATCTGACCGCGCGCGCCCGGATCCGGGACGCGGCGCTGGAACTGTTCGCCACACGCGGCGTCCGCGGCACGACGATCCGCGGGGTCGCCGAGGCGGCGGGGGTGTCGCCCGGCCTCGTCCAGCACCACTTCGGCACCAAGCAGGGCCTGCGCGAGGCGTGCGACGACTACGTCATGCAGAGCATCCGCACGCTCAAGTCGCAGGCCCTCGACGAAGGGTCGAGCGACCCCGGGTTCCTCTCCGCCATCGTCCGGGGCAGCGAGCAGCTCCGCCGCTATCTCGCGCTCGCGTCGGCGGAGAAGGACCCGGCCGGGCTGTCCGACGACGAGGCCCTCGCGCTGCTGCACGCCGACGGCCCCGAACTCGACGCCCTCATGCGGATCGCCGACGACCTGCGCCGCGAGGCGGTCGGGGACGACGTCACCTACGTCGTCACCCGCAACATCAACTTCACCAACGTCTGCTACACCGGCTGCCGGTTCTGCGCGTTCGCGCAGCGCCGCACCGACGCCGACGCCTACACCCTGTCCCTGTCACAGGTGGGGGACCGGGTGGACGAGGCGTGGGAGGCCGGCGCCACCGAGGTCTGCATGCAGGGAGGCATCCATCCCGACCTGCCCGGCACCGCCTACTTCGACCTGGCCCGCGAGGTGAAGCGGCGCGCGCCGGACATCCACCTGCACTCCTACAGCCCGATGGAGGTCGTCAACGGCGCCAGCCGCACCGACCTGTCCATCCGCGAGTGGTTGCAGGCCGCGAAGGAGGCGGGCGTCGACTCCCTCCCCGGCACCGCCGCCGAGATCCTGGACGACGACGTGCGCTGGGTGCTCACCAAGGGCAAGCTGCCCGCCGACCAGTGGATCGAGGTCGTCACCACCGCGCACGAGCTGGGCATCCCGACCACGTCCACGATGATGTACGGGCATGTGGACACTCCCGCGCACTGGGTGGCGCACCTCAAGCTGCTGCGCTCCATCCAGGAGCGGACGGGCGGGTTCACCGAGTTCGTGCTGCTGCCGTTCGTCCACCACAACTCGCCGATCTACCTGGCCGGGCTGGCACGTCCCGGGCCCACCGTCCGGGAGAACCTCGCCGTGCACGCGCTCGCGCGGATCCTGCTGCACGGCGCCATCCCCAACATCCAGACCTCCTGGGTGAAGCTGGGCGACGAGCTGTGCGTCCGGGTGCTGCGCGGCGGCGTCAACGACCTCGGCGGGACGCTGATGGAGGAGACGATCAGCCGGATGGCGGGCTCGGAGAACGGCTCCTTCAAAACGATCAGCTCGCTGGAGGCGATCGCCGCGGCGGCCGGCCGTCCCGCCCGGCAGCGCACCACCACGTACGGGGAGGTACCCGCCGAGCGGCTGGAGGCGGCCCGCCGCACCGACGGCGTCGGCCAATTCGGGAAGAACCTTTCCGGAAACGGCCGGACGAGCCTTCCGCTGGTCGCCACCTGATGGCCGGATGAAGGGGGCCGGGCGGTTTCTCCGCCCGGCCCTTTTCGGGTGCGATATTCAACGTCCCGGCGTCCGGTCCCGAAGAAATCCACCATGAATTCGGGGGTTTCCCGGGCACGGCGCGTCAGCGCACCTCGATGAACGCGTCCGGTTCGCGGGGCGGACGGGAGCGCGGCGGCGCGGCGGCATGGCCGACGCCCACGGCGCCCATCGGGTCCCAGTCGTCCGGCAGGTCCAGGACGTCGCGGACGACGTCGCGGCAGAACATCGTGCTCGACACCCAGCACGAGCCCAGCCCCTCCACGGCCAGCGCGACCAGCAGGTTCTCCACCCCGGCGCCCATGGCCACCACGAACATCTCGCGCTCGGCGCCGGCGCGCCGCGCGTCGGGATAGGCGTGCGAGCCGTCCATGACCAGGCACGGCACCACCAGGTACGGAGCGCGGCGGAGCACCTCCCCGCGGCGCAGCCGCTTGGCGATCGACTCCTCGGAGAAGCCGTCCCGCCGCAGGTCCGCCTCCCAGGCGTCGCGCATCGCGTCCAGGAGGCGCGTCCGCGACTCCGCGGACTCCAGCAGGACGAACCGCCACAGCGTGGTGTGGTGCGGCGCCGGCGCGGTGATCGCCGCCGCCACGGCACGCCGGACCGCCGCGGGGTCCACCGGCTCGCCGGTGAACTCCCGGATCGTCCGCCGCGCGTGCAGCACCTCGGCCGACCCGTACCGGAACATGTCCTCGCCGGCGGGGCGCACCAGCTCCCGCGCGCCGGGGCCGTCGTCCTCGGTGACCAGGGAGCCCAGGCCCCGCACCACGGCGACGGGCACCCCGTCCAGCTTGCCCTTGACCAGTTCGGCGGCCGAGGCGACCTCGTCGGCCAGCGCCGTGATCGTCGCCTCCAGCCGGTTGCCGTACGCGTCGTCGCGGCCCCGGAGGTCCTGCAGGGCGGGCAGCCCGGCGGCCCCGATCGCGTTGTCGGTCAGCCCCATCCGCCAGGGCCGTCCCAGCGTGTCGGACAGCAGCACCGCCACGTTCAGGCCGGTCCGCTCGCGCAGGCGCGCGCGGATCCGGCGGGCCGAGGCGTCCGGGTCCTCCGGCAGGAGCAGCACGGTGCCGGGCTCGGTGTTGGACGAGTCCACTCCGGCGGCGGCCAGCACCAGGCCCTGCCGCGTCTCGACGATCCGGGTCTCGCCGCGCGCGTGCGTCCGCCGCGCGACCACCCGCACCGTCTCGGCGTCGATCGCCTTCTCCCGGTCGGCGGCGACCAGCACCCGGCCCTCCGCCTTGCTGACGATCTTGGACGTGATCACCACGATGTCGCCGTCCGCCAGCATGCCCGCTGGCAGCAGCCCCGCGATGTCGTCGCCCTCCCGGATCTCGGGCAGCCCGGGGATACCGAAGATCTCGACCCTCACCGCTTCAGCTCCAGGGCGAGGCCGAGGGCGGCGCGGGCGATGGCGGCGGTCGACTCCGGGTCGCTCATCAGCAGCGGGCGGGAACGGACGGCCATGCCCTCGATCCCCTCCTCCGCCGTCGCCGCGTCGGCCTCGTCCACCAGCCAGCCGTCGAGCAGATCGGGTCCGTAGTGCTCGGCGACGGCGCGGGCCGTGGTCTCCACGCCGATCGCGGTCAGGCAGGCGTCGGCCATGCCCCGCACCGGAGCGCCCCCGATGATGGGCGACACGCCGACCACGGTCTTGGCCGCGACCGCCTCCCGGATACCGGGGACGGACAGGATCGTCCCGATGCTCACCACCGGGTTGGACGGCGGGAACAGCACGGCGTCCGCCTCCCCGACCGCGTCCAGGACGCCCGGCGCCGGCTTGGCGTCCTCCGCGCCCACCGCCGCGATCGACTCGGCCGGGACGGACGCGCGCATCCGCACCCACCACTCCTGGAAGTGCACCGCGCGCCGCCCGCGCTCGGGATCGTCGATCACCACGTGCGTCTCGACCTGGTCGTCGGTCATGGGGATCAGCCGGACCCCCGGCCTCCACCGGTCGCACAGCGCCTCGGTGACCGCCGAGAGGGGGTAGCCCGCGGCCAGCATCTGCGTCCGGACGATGTGGGTGGCGAAGTCGCGGTCGCCTAGACCGAACCAGCTCGGCCCCACCCCGTAGGCGAGCAGCTCCTCCTTGACGGTGAACGACTCGTCCGCCCGCCCCCAGCCCTGCTCCTCGTTGATGCCGCCGCCGAGGGTGTACATCACCGTGTCCAGGTCGGGGCACACGCGCAGGCCGAACAGGGAGATGTCGTCCCCGGTGTTGCCGATCACGGTGATCTCGGCCTCGGGAGCGGCCGCGCGCAGCCCCCGCAGGAACCGCGCCCCGCCGATGCCCCCGGCCAGGGCAACGATCCTCATGCGTCCTCTTTCCTCATGCACGTCAGCCTATGGCGCCTCGTGGGCCGGTACCGGCCGGGCGCCCGGATGTGCCAAGCTTTGGAACCGGAACCCCATCGTCTGGACCAATTGGAGAGATGCCGCCGTGAACAAGGACGCCGTGCAGCGCCTGCGCGAACCGGTCGCCTGGGTCCTGCTCGCCTCTGCGGGGCTGCAACTGCTCGCCGGGCTCCTCGCGCTCCTCACCGGTGGCGGGGCCGCCGACGGCGGCGGGTTCAAGTACAGGGCGTTCGCGGAGATCACCGGCGGGTTCTTCACCCAGGCCGCCGTGGCCGGGCTGCTCGCGCTGGCGGTGGCGCTGGTCGCCCTCGGGCCCGCCCCGACCCGCCAGGCCCGCACCATCGTCATGGGCGCGCTGGGCGTGCTCGGCGGCATCGCGCTGTTCGGCGTGGTGTGCTGGTTCTCCTCGCTGCTGGTCGACTCCGACTTCGCGGGCGGCGGGCAGAAGCTCGCGGTGTTCCTGTACGGCGCGGCGCGGCTCGCGGTGATCGGTGTCACCGGCTGGTTCCTGTTCACCGTGTTCCAGCTCATGCAGCCGGTCCGCCCGCAGGGACCCGGGCAGGTGCCCCCGGGCGCCTACCCCGGCTACCAGCAGGGTCAGCCGCAGTTCGGCCAGCCACAGCCGCCGCAGCAGCAGTACGGCCAGCAGCCGTACGCGCAGCAGGGCTACCAGGCGCAGCCGTACCAGCAGGCCGCTCCCGAGGGCCAGCAGGGCGCCGCCCAGCCCGGCTACGGGCAGGACCAGTACGGGCAGCCGCAGTACGGCCAGCCTCAGTACGGGCAGCCCCAGCAGCCCCAGCCCCAACAGCCCCAGGAGGGGCAGCCGGGCCAGCAGTACGGCCAGGGCGGTTACCAGCAGCCCGCGCAGGAAGATGAGGGCGTCGGCGAATGGACCCGCGCATACGGCGGTTCCGGCGGCGACTCGGGTTCCGGCCAGCCGGGAGAGCAGCGTGACGAGGGCGGCGACTGGTACCGCGACAACCGTCCGCCCCCGCCGCAGTGACGGTTTCTCACTCGGCCCGTCAGGCTCTCCGAGCCCTCTCCCCGGCCTTCAACCGGCCTTCACACCCGGCCTTCACACCCAGGTAACGCGGCGCGGTTAACACGCGATTAACGGATCTTCGATGATCTCGGCCAAAGACCCGGCCGCCATAGCGCGAATTACTCGCGTTTGTCCCCCTGGAAACTCGTTCCGCTTGACGGGGCGGGCGCCACACGCGTGTAATTTCCTGCGTGTAGTTCTATGCCTTCTCGGGGGATGGAGCTGAGGGAAGGCATTGACCAGGGGGCTCCACGGGCTAGGAGGTGCGCTGTGAGCGAGGTAGTGATCCCGCTGGCGCACGGCACAGACGGTGAAGAGTTGGGCTGGCAGGAGCGCGCCCTGTGCGCGCAGACGGACCCGGAGGCATTCTTTCCGGAGAAGGGCGGCTCCACTCGCGAGGCCAAGAAGGTGTGCCGGGCATGCGAGGTACGGGCGGAGTGCTTGGAGTACGCGCTGCAGCACGACGAACGCTTCGGAATCTGGGGCGGCCTGTCCGAGCGTGAACGCCGCAAGCTGAAGCGTCAGGCCGTCTGACCAGGCCGTTCGTCCGGCCCGCACCACGCGGCCGGACGGCGGCGACCGGCCGGGCCGGTCCGTCCCGATCCACCGGATCGACGGCGGGCCGGCCCGGCCGCGCGTACAGTGTCACGCGTAGTCACGCGTACTGGTGGCAGCCGTGCCGGCCGGGGAGGCCGGCGCGGCTGTTCCGGTTCCCGGTCCGTCACCATCCGTTCTGATCGGATGTGCCCCCGCCCCCTCGCCCACCCGCTATCGTTCACCCCCCGTCCAGGAACACAGATCGAGCGGACCCGTGTCGCCCACTCTCGATCGCCATGTCGTCACGGCGGTCCTCGTCGCCCACGACGGCGCGCGATGGCTGCCCGAGACGCTGAAGGCGCTGCTGACCCAGACCCGCCCGGTGCAACGCGTGGTCACGGTTGACACCGGAAGCGCGGACCGGGGTCCCGCCGTGCTCGCCGAGGTGGTCGGCGCCGGCAACGTGCTGACCCTGCCCCGCACCACCGGGTACGGCGAGGCGGTCGCCGAGGCCCTCCGGCATCCCGCCGCGCGGCTCGACGTCCCGCTGCCCGACGACGTGCCCGAGGACGAGCGCGTCGAGTGGGTCTGGCTGCTGCACGACGACTCCGCGCCCGCCCAGGACGCCCTGGCGATGCTGCTGCGCGTCGCCGACTCCGATCCGAACGCCGCCGTGCTGGGCGCCAAGCTCCGCGACTGGGACGACCGGCGGACGCTCCGCGAGGTCGGCGTGGCCATGGACGGCGCGGCCCGCCGCGAGACCGGCCTCGACCGCCGCGAGTTCGACCAGGGACAGCACGACGGGCTGCGCGACGTGATGGCCGTCTCCAGCGCGGGCATGCTGGTGCGACGGGACGTGTGGGAGCGGCTCGGCGGCTTCGACGTCGAGTTCGGGCTGTTCCGCGAGGACATCGACTTCTGCTGGCGGGCGCACGCGGCCGGGCACCGGGTGGTCGTGGTCAGCGACGCGGTGCTCTACCACGCCGAGGCGTCCTGGCGCGGCGTCCGCGAGATCGGCATGAGCGCCGAGCCGCGGCGCCGCCGCGACCGCCGCAACGCGCTCTACGCCCTGCTGGCCAACCTGCCGCTGCGCGTGATGCTGCGTGCCCTCGTACGCAACGTCTGGACGACCCTCCACCGCGTCCTGTATCTCCTCGCGGTCAAGCGCAAGGAGGCCGCGCGGGACGAGCTGGCCGCGCTGGGCGACGTGCTGCGCCACCCGGTCCGGATGCGCCGGGCCCGCGCCGCTCGCGCCGAAGGCCGCAACCGCGTCTACCACAGCATGCGGCGCTTCCAGCCGCGCCGCGTCGCGCTGCGCCGGGTGTTCGAGGCGGTCGCGAACCGGCTCACCGCCCGTGCCGCGTCCCGCCGCCACGACGCGGAGGAGGACGAGTTCGCCGACGAGGGACCCGGCCCGCTGCGGCGCCTGCTCGCCCGTCCCGTCGTCCTGCTGATGCTGGGGCTGTGCGCGGTGTCCGTGGCCGCCGAGCGTTCCCTGATCACCGCGGCGGGACGGCTCGGCGGCGGCGCGCTGGTGCCCGCCTGGGGCGGAGCGAGCGACCTGTGGGCCCAGTACCTGTCCGGCTGGCACCCGGTCGGCGCCGGCTCCGACGCCGGGAGCCCCCCGTACATCGCGGTGCTGGCGGCGCTGTCCACGCTGATGCTCGGCAAGCCGTGGCTGGTGGTGTCGATCCTGCTGCTCGGCAGCGTGCCGCTGGCGGGGTTCACCGCGTACCTGGCCGCCCGGGCGCTGATCGTGGAGTCGCCGCGCAAGGGGCGCCGTGCGGCGGCGGGCGGCCCGCGGATCCCCGTGCCGGTGGTGCGCGCCTGGTTCGCCGCCGTCTACGCGCTCCTGCCCGTGTCCACGGGCGCGATCGCGGGCGGACGGCTCGGCACGGCCGTGGTGATCGTGCTGCTGCCCTTGCTGGCCGTCCAGGCGGCCCGGATGTTCGGGCTGCCGCGCCGGGGAGGCGGGCGCGCCGGGCGCGGGCGCGTACGGGACCGGGCGGACCTGCAACTGACGGGGCGCGCGGCGTGGACGGTCGCGCTGCTGCTCACGGCCGCGATGGCGTTCGTCCCGCTGATCTGGCCGCTCGCGCTGGTCGCCGGCGCGCTGATGTGGGCGTTGTTCGGGCAGCTCGGCGACGGGCCCGGCGCCGTCCGCGACCGGCGCAACCTGATCATCGCGCTGGCCGTGCCGCCGCTGCTGCTCCTGCCCTGGACGGTGGGACTGCTGCTGCATCCCAGCCGGTTCCTGCTGGAGGCGGGGCTGCACGTCCCGGTCACGCCCGCCGCGTCCGCCCGCGACCTGCTGGCGCTCGACCCGGGCGGTCCCGGCACCCCGGCCCGCTGGACGCTGTACGGGCTGCCGCTGGTCGCCCTGTGCGCGCTGGCGCTGCGCGGCCGCCGGACGCTCACGCTGACCGGATGGCTGCTGGCGATCTTCGGGCTGATGGTGGCGATCGTGACCAGCATGGCCACCGTCACCGAGGGCGCCGACCGCGCCGCCGTCTGGCCCGGCGTGGCGATGCTCCTGGCCGGAACCGGGGTGCTGCTGGCCGCGACCGCCGCCGTACAGCGCGCCGTGGACGTCCTCACGGCACGGCACCTGACGTACCGGATCGCCGGTGGCCTCATCGTGGCGGCCGCGGTGAGCACCCCGGTCCTCGCCGCCGGAGCGTGGGTGGTCGCAGGTGCGGGCGGCCCCCTCGGCCGTACCGACCCCGACGTCGTCCCCGCCTTCGTCCATGGGTCGGTGGGGGAGCGCACCCTCGTCATGCGCAGCGAGCCCACCGGCAGGGTCGCGTACACCATGCTGCGTGGCACCCGCCCGATGCTGGGTGAGGCCGAGGTCCCGATGAGTGAGGACGTGCGCCGCCGCCTGGACGGGCATGTCGCCGGGCTGGCCGGGGGACGCGCGGGCGACGGGCGGGCGCTGATCCGGATGGGCGTCCAGTACATCCTGGTGCCCCGCCCCGCGCGGGACCCCCTGACACGCGTCCTGGACGCCACACCCCAACTGACCCGGCTCAGCCGCACCGGCACGTTCGGCCTGTGGCGGCTGCCGTCGCCCGCCGGGCGCCTCATGCTGCTGGACGGCGGGACCACGACCCCGCTGGAGGCCACGTCGCCCGACGGGATCTCCGCGCGGGTCCGGATCCCGCCCGGCTCGGCGACCCGCACCCTGCTGCTGGCCGAGCCCGCCGACGGCGGCTGGCGCGCCGGGCTGGACGGCCGCGAGGTCGCCTCCCGGACGATGGACGGCTGGGCCCAGGGGTACGAGATCCCGGCGAGCGGCGGCCTGTTCGAGCTGTCGCGGTCCATGTGGCTGCGGCACATCTGGGTGAGCGTGCAAGGCGTGGCCTTACTCCTGGTCGTGGTCCTCGCGCTGCCCGGAGCCCCACCCGAGGCGGCGCCCGCCGCGTCCTCCGGGCGGCATGGGCGCAGGCGTGGACAGCGGGCCCGGGTTGTTGCGGGAAGCCTCGCCCGCCGTGCCGCAGCCGGTGCCGGACGTGGCACGGACGCGTTGCGCGCCCGCATCCACCACGACCCCCGTCCCGCCGCGGACATCCCTGAACCCTCCGAAGAGACCGTCGAGGAAGCCTTGGAAACGGGCAAGCCCGGTGAGGACGAGGTCGCGATCGCCTCCGAGGAGCGCTCGTGAACCTGGAAAGGATCGTCCGCCTCCTCGGGCTGCGCTACGTCACGGCCGCGCTCGTCCTGCTCGCGCTCGCCGCCCTCTACGGCGCGGCGTCCCTCTCACGTCCCAACGGAGACGAGGCGACCGCCAAAGCCTTCGGCAGCGGCGTGGACGACCCCCTCGCATCCGCCGTATCGGTGTGCCCAGGCCGCGAGAACGCGCGGCTGAGCGTCCAGGGGGCCTTCCCGAACCTCCTCAAGGTGAAGGCCCGTACCCCGGGACGCGCCGACGTCGTGCAGACCCCCAACGGCCTCGGTGTCGGGTTCCTCAGCACCCCCGGCGGCCTGTGGACGAAGGACCTCAGCGACGTCAAGGACTCCTACACCGTGCGGGCCTCCGGCGCGATGGCCGCTGGCCTGGAAGCCGAACAGACCACCCACTGGCCGAAGGGCGACGACCGCGGGCTGGCAGGGCTGAGCTGTGCGCGTCCAGGGACCGACCTGTGGTTCTTAGGGCCGGGCCCCACCGCCGCGAAGAGCATCGACGTCCACCTGACCAACGTGGACACCGAACCCGCCGCCGTGGACATCACCGCCCTCTCCGGGGAAGGACCGCTCGACACCCCCGACGGGCGCGGCATCCCTGTACCCCCCTACAGCACCAAAGTGGTGAGCCTGGGGACGTCCCCCGAGGGCCTGGGCGAGATCGTCAAAACGGCCTCCGACCTGTCGCTGCGGGTCCGCGCCACGACCGGACGCATCGCCGCGTCCGTCCGCGTACGGATCGGGGACGGCAAGGGCGTCGAATGGCTCCCCATCTCCCCCGGGCCCTCGGCCTCGCTCATCGTCCCCGGCCTCCCCGGCGGCAACGGGCGCCGCAGCCTGCTCGTCGCGGTCCCGGGCCAGGAGGACGCCGCCATCCGCATCCAGGTGATCACGTCCACCGGCACGTTCGCCCCCCAAGGCCAGGACACCCTGGACGCCCCCGCGGGCACCGTCACCACCCTCGACCTCGACCGCGCCCTCACCGGCAAACCCGCCGCCGTGCGGCTCCTGTCCAACCGTCCCATCGTGGCCGGCTTCAGCGCGCAACGCGGAGCCGACATCGCCTACGGCACCTCCACCCCGGCCCTCAACCCCGGCGGCTTCGGCGTCGTGTCCGACAACCGGTTCGACACCACCATCGCCCTCACCGCTCCCCGCGGCGACGCCACCGTCCGGATCACACCCCTCGGACCCCAGGGCCCCGGCACGCCCCAGACCATCAAGGTGCCCTCGGACCGCACCGTAGAGGTCAAGCTCACGGCCCCCAGCGGCGCCGAGAAGGGCTACGGCGCCGTCATCGTCCCCCAACCAGGCTCCGGACCCGTCCACGCCGTACGGACGCTCTCCACGGGCAAGGGCGACACCGCCCTGATCACGGCCCTGCCCATCACCCCGGCGCGCACCACCGTCCACCTGCCGCCCGTAGGCGACACCCAGACCGCCATAACCCCCTGAAGGGCTAATCGTCCGGCGAGTCGTAACTGGGATCCACCGACTCCGGGGACAACCCCAGCAGGTCGGCGACCTCCTCCACCAGCAGGTCGCGGACCAGCCGCCCCGTCTCCCGCTCCCCCGACGCGCGGGCCTCCACCGGACGCCGGAAGATCACGATGCGCACCGGCCGCCCACCCGTCCCCGGCCGCGTCTGCCCCAGCGGGACCGGGCCGTCGAACCACGGCTCGACCGGCGGAACCTCCTCGACCGTGAACTCCACCTGGGCCAGCTCACGCCCCCAGCGGCGCCCCAGCCTGCGCACCTCGTCCCGCACAAGATCATCGAAGCGTTCCGCCCGCGTGCGGCTGACCGGCGTCCGCGGGGGCGTCAGAGGGCCACGAAGGCCGCGACCATGCCGATCGCGGCGCCGTACGCCTGCCACGCTGTTCAGATTACTCCGCTTCGGCGTCGGGCGCTGAGCGCCCTCCTTCTCAGCGGAGTGGTGCGATCGCTGCATCGCTTCGACTCGCCCTAGGGGGCTCGCTCCGCGATCAGGGTCTCGCTGGCGCTCGCCCCTGGCTTCGCTCGCGATCGCGAAGGCCGGGCGCCGTTCGGGGCTGGGGCCGGTGGCTGGGGTGGGTGGTTCACGTGGTTTCTGTCCATGGCGACCGAACGCGCCGTCTGGAGCACGGTATGTAAGCTCTCCACAGGAAAAGACCGGGTAACGGCGACACGTACCCGCGGGTGGTGGCGGAGTCGGCGACAGGGGGGTACGGTCGGCCATCGTGAGCCCCGTCCGCATCTGCTCCCGCACCGCCTGCAAGGCGCCCGCAGTCTTCACGCTCACGTACGTCTACCGCGACTCGACCGCCGTCCTGGGGCCCCTGGCCACCTATGCCGAGCCCCACTGCTACGACCTGTGCGCGGAGCACTCCGAGAGGCTGACCGCGCCCATGGGCTGGGAGCTGGTCCGGCTGCCCGTCGAGGAGGAGACCGAACCCAGCGCGGACGACCTGGAAGCCCTTGCCGACGCGGTACGGGAGGCCGCCCGGCCCACCCCCGGAGGCATCCAGGAGCCGGTAGGACAGGGCACCGAAGTAGGACGGCGCGGCCATCTCCGAGTCCTACGCTCCGAACCCACCGGCCCCACAGGCCCCACGGGCCCCCAACCCGCCGGAACCCAACCCTCCCAAGACTGACCCAACCCCACCCACTGATCCCCTACCTCACCCCAGCCAAGCTCCAACCCCCATCGCCCCTAATAAACACATCCCGCACCCACCTCAGCCCTCGACCCCAGCCCCGGACGGCGGCCAGGCGTTGCGATCGCGTCCGAAGGCAGGGGCGAGCGCCAGCGAGACCCTGATCGCGCAGCGAGCCCCCTAGGGCGAGTCGGAGCGATGCAGCGATCGCCGCAGGCGCGACAAGCGACGAGCCGCCAGGCGAGGAGCGCCTCTCGCGCCTGCAATAAGAACGAGCGCAGCTCGCTGAAGCAATGAACACCCCGCGATAGGCTCGTGGCTTCCGCAGTCTGCCGTGCAGTGGGGGGCGAGAGTGGGGCTCGACAAGGTCTTCAAGGCGTACGACATTCGCGGAGTGGTGCCGGATGAAATCGATCCGGGGATGGTGGAGGCGGTAGGTGCGGCGTTCGTGCGGGTGACGGGGGCGTCGTCCGTGGTGACCGCGCATGACATGCGGCCTTCGTCGGGGCCGTTGGTGGAGGCGTTCGCGCGGGGGGCGACCTCGCAGGGGGCGGACGTGGTCGAGGCCGGGCTCGGGTCGACGGACATGCTGTATTACGCGAGTGGCGCGCTGGACATGCCGGGGGCGATGTTCACGGCGAGTCATAATCCGGCCAAGTACAACGGGATCAAGCTTTGCCGGGCGGGGGCCAAGCCGATCGGGCAGGACACCGGGCTGAGGGAGATCCGGGAGCTCGTGGAGAGCGGGGTCCCGGACGGTAACGGGGCCACGGGGAGGATCAGCCGGCGGGATCTGCTCAAGGGGTACGCGGAGTATCTGAAGTCGCTGGTGGACCTGTCGGGGATCCGGCCGCTGAAGGTGGCCGTGGATGCGGGCAACGGGATGGGCGGGCGCACGGTGCCGTCGGTGTTCGAGGGGCTGCCGATCGACCTGGTGCCGATGTACTTCGAGCTGGACGGGACGTTCCCGAACCACGAGGCCAATCCGATCAACCCGGAGAACGTACGGGACCTTCAGGCCAAGGTGCGGGAGACGGGGGCGGACATCGGGCTGGCCTTCGACGGGGACGCGGACCGGTGCTTCGTGGTGGACGAGCGGGGCGAGATCGTCTCGCCGTCCGCGATCACCGCGCTGGTGGCGGTGCGGGAGCTGGCCAAGTACCCGGGCGCCGCGATCGTGCACAACCTGATCACGTCCAAGGCCGTACCGGAGATCATCGCCGAGCACGGGGGGCGGCCGGTCCGGACCCGGGTGGGGCATTCGTTCATCAAGCAGACGATGGCGGAGAGCGGCGCGGTGTTCGGGGGCGAGCACTCGGCGCACTTCTACTTCCGCGACTTCTGGTTCGCCGACTCCGGGATGCTGGCGGCGATGCAGGTGCTGGCCGCGCTGGGCGAGCAGGACCGGTCGCTGTCGGAGCTGCTGGCCGAGTACACCAGGTACGTGGCGTCCGGTGAGATCAACAGCGAGGTGTCGGACCAGGCGGGTGCCGCCGCGCGGGTGCGGGAGGCGTTCGCGGGACGGGACGGCGTGACCATCGACGAGCTGGACGGGCTGACGGTGGGCACCGACGACTGGTGGTTCAACCTGCGGCCGTCCAACACCGAGCCGGTGCTGCGGCTGAACGTGGAGGCCGGCGACGAGCGGACCATGGCGGCGGTCCGCGACGAGGTCCTGGCCATCGTGAGAGAGGGATGAGATGAAGCTGGACGGCTGGCTGCTGGAGATCCTGGCCTGCCCCAACTGCGGCGGCGAGTTGCGCGCCGAGGACGGTGACAGCGAGCTGGTCTGCACAGGCACGTGCGGCTACGCCTATCCCGTGCGGGACGACATTCCGGTGCTCCTCGTGGACGAGGCCAGGACGCCTGCTCCATGAGCCAAGGGGTCGATCCGGGACGGCTGGACGATCCCGGGGCGATCGAGGCCGCCGATCCGGGCGGGATGCTGCGTCAGGTCGCGTCGTCGGCGGCGCAGTTGCGGGAGGCGCGGTTGCGCGCGGCCGAGGGCGGCGTGGAGACGCTGGCCGAGGACGGGCGACCACGAGCGATCGTGGTCGCGGGCATGGGCGGTTCGGGCATTTCTGGGGATGTGCTGGCCGCGGTGTGCGGCGGGCCCGTCCCGATCGTGACGGTCCGGGGTTACCGGCTGCCCGGGTGGGTGGGCGCGGCCGACCTGGTGATGGTCGTGTCGTGCTCGGGTTCGACCGAGGAGACCCGTGCCGTGGCGGTGGAGGCGGCGCGGCGCGGATGCCGGTTGCTGTTCGTGGGGACGGAGGGGTCGCCGCTCGCGGAGCTGGCCGAGCAGACCCGTGCGCTGTTCGTCCCGGTGCGGTCCGTGGGGCAGCCGCGGGCCACGTTGTGGGGGCTGACCGTTCCGCTGCTGATGGCGGCCCGCGCCCTGAAGCTCGCGGACCTGCCGGACGCGACGCTGGAGATGGCCGCGGAGCGCCTTGAGGACGTCGCGCACCGGTGCCGTCCGAGCAGCGAGCCGTTCGTCAACCCGGCCAAGCGGGTCGCGCTCGACCTGATGGGCGATGTGCCGCTGGTGTGGGGCACGTCGCCGCTCGCGGGCACGGCCGCGTACCGGTTCTGCTGCCAGCTCAACGAGAACGCCAAGTACCCCGGCGTGTACGGGGAACTGCCCGAGGCGGCCCACAACCAGGTGATGGCGTTCGACGGTTTCTTCGCCGGGGGCGGGGCGGCGGCCGACCCGGACGACTTCTTCCGGGACCGGGCGGACGAGGCCGAGCACGGCCTGCACCTGGTCGTTCTGCGCGACACCGAGGAGCACCCGCAGGTCGCCAAGGCCCGTGAGGCGGCGGTGGATCTGGCGCGTGCGCGGGGCGTGGCGGTGACCGAGCTGGGCGCCGAAGGCGATCATCCGCTGGAGAGAATCGCGTCTTTGATCGCGCTTGCCGACTACATCACGGTTTACTTGGCTATCGCGTTGGGTGCCGACCCGACGCCGGTGTCGGCCATACAGGAGCTCAAGGCAAGGATTGCGGATACATGAGTGCTGAGGGCGGGACCAAGGCGATCGTCGCCGCGCTGGCCGCCAATCTCGGGATCGCGGTGTCGAAGTTCGTGGCGTTCGTGTTCACGGGGTCGTCGTCCATGCTGGCCGAGTCGATCCACTCGGTGGCCGACTCGGGGAACCAGGGCCTGCTGCTGCTCGGCCGCAAGCGGTCGGAGCGGACCCGGACGCCCCAGCACCCGTTCGGCTACGGCCGCGAACGCTACTTCTACGCGTTCGTCGTCGCGGTCGTGCTGTTCACGGTCGGCGCCGCGTTCTCGCTGTACGAGGGCATCCACAAGATCACCGACCCGCATCACGTGGAGTCGCCCGGCTGGGCGTTCGGCGTGCTGATCGTCGCGATCGTCATGGAGTCCTTCTCGTTCCGCACCGCGATCAAGGAGTCCAACCAGGTCCGGAACGGCCGGTCCTGGGTGCAGTTCATCCGGCGGGCCAAGGCGCCCGAGCTGCCGGTGGTGCTGCTGGAGGACCTGGGCGCGCTGGTCGGGCTGGTCCTGGCGCTGTTCGGTGTCAGCATGGCCGTGGTCACCCACAACGGGGTCTGGGACGGCATCGGCACGGTGTGCATCGGCGTCCTGCTGGGCCTGATCGCGATCATCCTGGCGATCGAGACCAAGAGCCTGCTGATCGGCGAGGGCGCCGACCCCGAGGTGGAGCGGCAGATCGTGGCGGCGCTGGAGTCGGTGGAGGAGGTCGACCACCTCATCCACATCCGCACCCAGTACATCGGCCCGGAGGAGCTGCTGATCGCCGCCAAGATCGCCGTGGATCACGACGACACGGCGGCGCAGGTGGCGCAGGGCATCGACGCGGCCGAGGCGAAGATCAGGGCGCAGTTCCCCGAGGCCCGGCTGATCTATCTGGAGCCCGCCCTCGACACCCCGGCCACGGCCGGGACGGAGAGCACGGTGGGTACGGAGAGCGGCGAGGGCACGGAGAACGCGCCGGAGACGTCGGCCTCGTCCTGAGCCGCCCGTCGCGCGCGGACCCCTCGCCGGCCGGCCGTTCGTACCGGTCGACCCCAGCCCAGGCTTAACCGGACATGCCCCTGACGGGCACACGGCTCCACCGGCCGGCGAGGGCGCCTCCCCGCCCGGACCCCTGAAGCCGGGCGGTTCTGGTGTGACCCCGGCGACCCCGCAGGCCCCCCTGACCAGCGGGATCACCGTCATGGTCACGAACACGACAGTACGCGGCCCAGGGGCCGTCGATCGTCCACCCAGAGGAGGGACATGATGTCGTCCTGCAGGGGGATGAGGGGGTACCGCATAACACCGCACGGTGAGGTGCGAAACGGCGCGCAGCGGTCAGTATTGGGGGGTGACCAACGACCACTACCCCCAGACGGCGACGCCCCAGCCACCACCGCCCGGCGGCGGGCCGCGGCCTGAGCGGGGGGCGGCCACCGGGTTCGGGCCGGCGGTCGCCCACCACGCGTGGCGGCTGTCCGGACGGGTCGTGGCGGGCGTCGGCCAGCTCCTGCTGTGGATCCTCACCGGCATCGGGCACCTGCTCGCACCGCTCGGCCGCCGTATCGGCGCCAGGCTTTACGGGCGTGGCGTCTCGCGTCCGCTGGGCCCCGGCAGCGACGGGCACACCCGCATGGCAACTGGCGGCGCCACCGCGCCCCTGCCGCGCTGGATCCACGCCTGGAACGAGTTCACCGAGTCCTGGTACTTCACGCCGCTCACCGGCCTCGCCCTGACCGTCGCCGCGCTCGCCGAGCTGGCACCGCAATTGGAGTCCCCGGTCAGCGTCCCTGCGGGGTTCGCTTTGGCGGCCACGCTGCCGCTGGCGTGGCGCAAGGAGTACCTGCGTCCCGTCGCGGCGATCGTGCTGGGCGCGGTCGCGGCCAGCCTGCTCACGGGCCAGATGGTCCTGGTGAGCACCGCGTTCGCGGCCCTCTACACGCTGTACGCGCTCGCGCAGCAGCTCCCGCGCCAGTCCACGGGCGTGCTCGCGGTGGGCAGCGTCGTGGTCGTCGCCGTCGTCTACCTGTCCACCGGCACGCTCGACGACGTGCCGTGGCCCGCGACCGTCATCGCCGTGCTGGCGGCGATCGGCCTAGGAGACGCGCGCCGTACGGTGGAGACCGCCGGACGCACGCAGGCGGAGGCGCACGAACGCACCAGCGAGACCCTCACCCGGCTCAACACCGTCCAGCGGGAGCAGGCCGTCATGCGGGAACGCGCCCGCATCGCGCGGGAGCTGCACGACGTCGTCGCGCACTCCGTGTCGATGATCGCGGTGCAGGCGGAGACCGCGCCGTACACGATGCAGAACCTCTCACCCGAGGCCAGGGACGGCTACAACGAGATCGCCAAAACGGCCAGGGAGGCGCTGGTGGAGATGCGCCGGCTGCTGAGCGTGCTGCGCGCCGACGCGAAAGCGGAGCCGGAGTCCGCCCCGCAGCCCCGCCTGGACCGGCTGCCCGAGCTCGTCCAGCAGCATCGTGGCGCGGGCGGGCACGTCGACCTGGACGTGCGGGGTGAGCCTCGGGTGCTGTCGGCCACGGTGGAGCTGTCGGCGTACAGGATCGTCCAGGAGGCGCTGACGAACGCGCGGCGGCACGCGCCGGGCGCCGGGGTCCGTGTCGAGCTGACCTACCTGCCCGACCGCCTGGCGGTACGGGTGCGGGACGACGGCGCGTCCGCGCCGACCATGGTGCTGCCGGCCGGCGACCCGGCCGGGCGGACCCGGGTGGAAACCCCGGCTCCGGGTGAACAGGGCGGCGGACATGGCCTCGTGGGCATGCGTGAACGTGCGACCATGCTGGGCGGACGGTTCTCCGCCGGCCCGGCCGCCGAGGGCGGGTTCGTGGTGGAGGCCGAGCTTCCGCTGACGAGGGAGGAGAACCCGACCCGTGACCCCGGTTCCCCCGCGCCACCAGGACGCCCCTGAGCCCGTCCCCCCGGATGGAGGGCCGGGCGGCGTGATCAGAGTGCTGATCGTCGACGACCAGACGATCGTGCGGGCCGGGTTCGCCGCGCTGCTGGACGCCCAGGAGGACATCACCGTCACCGGCGAGGCGGGCGACGGCCGGGAGGCGGTCCGGCTGGCCGAGGAGACCCGCCCCGACGTGGTCGTCATGGACATCCGGATGCCCGGCATGGACGGCATCGAGGCCACCCGCAGGATCCTGGCCAAGCCGTGGGCCACGGGCGTCCGCGTCCTGGTGCTGACCACCTTCGACGTGGACGAGTACGTCTACGAGGCCCTGGCCGTGGGCGCCAGCGGCTTCCTGCTCAAGGACGCCACGGCCGACGAGCTGGTCTCCGCCGTCCGCGTCGTGGCCCGCGGCGACTCCCTGCTGGCCCCCCAGGTCACGGGACGCCTGATCCGCGAGTTCACCCGCCAGCGCCGCAACCGCCCGCGGCCCCCCTCGGAACTGTCCACCCTGACCGCCCGCGAGACCGAGGTCCTCACCCTCATCGCGGGCGGCCTTTCCAACAGCGAGATAGCCCAGCGCCTGGTGGTGAGCGAACACACGGTCAAAACCCACGTGGCAAGGGTCTTCACCAAACTGGGCCTGCGCGACCGCGCCCAAGCCGTCATGCTCGCCTACGAAGCGGGCGTCGTCGTCCCCGGCGAGCAACGCTGAGGTCAGGTGGGGCGGCGGCGTTGGAGGAGGCGGAGGGCCTTCTCCTTTTCGAAGTCGAGGGCCCGGGTCGGGGGCGCGGAGAGGCGGCCGATGCGTTCGCCGAGTTCTCGTACGCGGGCCTGGACTTCGGGTTCGGCCAGGACGCGCAGGCCGAAGGCCAGCTCGGCGGGGCCGACGTCGTAGCGTTTCTCCAGGGCGAGGGCCAGGGCGACGGCGCGGAGCTCGGCGTCGCCGAAGCGGCGGTGGCCGTTGGCGGCGGGGGTCCGGGACGCGCCGGACGGCTCTCGGGTGGCGGGGAGCAGCCCCAGGCTCTCGCGGTAGCGGAGCATCCGGGGGGACGTTCCGAGGCGCCGGGCGGCCTCCGTGATACGCATGGAGTCGATTCTGACAAATTAGTGTGAGAAAGTCAGCTCCGCCCGTGCCTTCGGGCCGGGGCCGGGCCTAGACTCGCGGCAAGATCCGGCTCTCCCACCCCGATCGGCGGTGCGGCGGGCGCCGACCCGAGTGGACACACGAGGAGTTACGCAAGCATGGATTACAAGGTCGCCGACCTGTCGCTGGCCGACTTCGGGCGCCGGGAGATCCGGCTCGCCGAGCACGAGATGCCCGGCCTGATGGCCGTGCGCAAGGAGTTCGCGGAGTCGAAGCCGCTGCGCGGCGCCAAGATCATGGGCTCGCTGCACATGACGATCCAGACCGCCGTGCTCATCGAGACGCTGGTGGAGCTGGGCGCCGACGTGCGCTGGGTGTCGTGCAACATCTTCTCCACCCAGGACCACGCGGCCGCCGCGGTGGTGGTCGGCAAGGACGGCACCGTCGACGACCCGAAGGGCGTCCCGGTGTTCGCTTGGAAGGGCGAGACGCTGGAGGAGTACTGGTGGTGCACCGACCAGGCGCTCCAGTGGCCCGACGGGTCCGGCCCCAACATGATCCTGGACGACGGCGGCGACGCCACGCTGCTGGTGCACAAGGGCGCCGAGTACGAGAAGGCGGGCGCCGTCCCCACCGCGTCCGAGGACGACCCCGAGGAGTGGGGCATCATCCTCGACACGCTGCGCCGCACCATCGCCGAGAAGCCCGGCCGCTGGACCGAGACCGCCGCCGGGATCAAGGGCGTCACCGAGGAGACCACCACCGGGGTCCACCGGCTCTACGAGATGTCCAAGGCCGGCACGCTGCTGTTCCCGGCGATCAACGTCAACGACTCGGTGACCAAGTCCAAGTTCGACAACAAGTACGGCTGCCGGCACTCGGTGGTGGACGGCCTGAACCGGGCCACCGATGTGCTGATCGGCGGCAAGGTCGCGGTCGTGTGCGGCTACGGCGACGTCGGCAAGGGCTGCGCCGAGGCGCTGCGCGGCCAGGGCGCCCGGGTGATCGTCACCGAGATCGACCCGATCTGCGCGCTGCAGGCGGCGATGGACGGCTTCCAGGTCACCACCCTGGAGGAGGTGGTCGGCACCGCCGACATCTTCGTCACCGCCACCGGCAACTTCAACATCATCACCGCAGACCACATGGCCGCGATGAAGCACCAGGCGATCGTCGCCAACATCGGGCACTTCGACAACGAGATCGACATGGCCGGGCTGGCCCGGCTGCCCGGCATCGAGAAGATCGAGATCAAGCCGCAGGTGCACGAGTGGCGGTTCGCCGACGGGCACTCGATCATCGTGCTGGCCGAGGGCCGGCTGATGAACCTGGGCTGCGCCACCGGCCACCCCTCGTTCGTCATGTCGAACTCCTTCACCAACCAGGTCATCGCGCAGATCGAGCTGTTCACCAAGACCGACGAGTACCCGGTCGGCGTGTACGTCCTGCCCAAGCACCTGGACGAGAAGGTCGCCCGCCTCCACCTGGACGCGCTCGGCGTCAAGCTCACCACCCTCACCAAGGAGCAGGCCGCCTACATCGGCGTCCACGTCGAGGGCCCCTTCAAGCCGGACCACTACCGGTACTGAGCCGCCGAGAGGGCCCCGCGCGAGGTCGTCGTATCGGACGGCTGTCGGGCGGCTATCGGGGCGGCTGAGGTATAAGGGACTGCCGGACGGGTCGTGCCCGTCCGGCAGTTCTCATGAGGGAGCAGATGAGCGACATCGCGGACGTCTCGCTGGCGTACGAGGGCGTGAAACGGATCGGGTGGGCCGACCGGACGATGCCGGTGCTGCGGCAGATCCGGGAACGGTTCGCGGAGGACCGGCCGCTGGACGGGTACAGGATCGCGGCGTGCCTGCATGTGACCACCGAGACCGCGAACCTCATCCGTACCCTCCAGGCGGGCGGGGCGAGCGTCGCGCTGGCGGCGTCCAACCCGCTGTCCACGCAGGACGACGTGGCGGCGGCGCTGGTCCAGGAGTACGGCGCGGAGGTCTTCGCGCGGTCCGGCACCGACCGCGAGGGGTACTACCGGCACATCCGCCAGGCGCTGGAGACCGCGCCCGACCTCGTCCTGGACGACGGCTGCGACCTGGTCAACACGCTGCACACCGAGCGGCAGGACCTGCTGGACACGGTGAAGGCCGGGTGCGAGGAGACCACCACGGGCGTCATCCGGCTGCACCAGATGGTGCGCGAGGGGGCGCTGCGGTTCCCGGTGGTGGCGGTGAACGACACCGACACCAAGCACATGTTCGACAACCGGTACGGCACCGGGCAGTCCACGCTGGACGGCATCGTCCGCGCCACCAACACGCTGCTGGCCGGGAAGACCGTCGTGATCGCGGGCTTCGGCTACTGCGGCCGCGGGCTCGCCGAGCGGGCGCGGGGGCTGGGCGCGCGGGTGGTGGTGACCGAGATCGATCCGGTGAAGGCGCTGGACGCGGCGCTCCAGGGCTTCGCCGTCCAGCCGATGGCCGAGGCCGCCAAGCAGGGGGACGTGTTCATCACCGTGACCGGCAACCGGGACGTGATCGGCGCCGAGCATCTGCGGGTGATGAAGGACGGCGCGATCCTCGCCAACTCCGGCCACTTCGACGTCGAGATCGACGTGCGGGCGCTGGAGGACCTGGCGGTGGACGTGCACCGGGGCGTCCGCCCGCAGGCCGACGAGTACGTGCTGGAGGACGGCCGGACGCTGGTGCTGCTGGCCGAGGGGCGGCTGGTGAACCTGGCCGCGGCGGAGGGCCACCCGGCCGCCGTGATGGACATGTCGTTCGCCGACCAGGCCCTGACCTGCGCCTGGCTGGCGTCCGCGCACGCGTCGCTGGAACCGGCGGTGCACCAGGTGCCGAAGGAGATCGACACCGAGGTGGCGCGGCTCAAGCTGGCCTCGATGGAGATCGGCATCGACACCCTCACCGACGCCCAGGAGGACTACCTGCACTCCTGGCGGCTGGGCTCCTGAGGCGCCGCCCGTGCCGCGCGGAACGTACCGTCACCTGGAGCCGGACCTGGAGGAGCGCTTCCAGTGCGCACCGGGCGCCGGAGGCTGGCGCTACGTCGGTGAACGTTCGGACGGGCTGCGCGTGGACCTGGTCGTGGACGCCCGCTGGCGGCAGATGAGGGTGGAACTGGCCGGTCCCGACTGGTGGATCCGCGGCGGTGTGAGCGGGCACGACCTGATCTGGGTGCGCGGCGGCGGTCCGGAGGCCACGGAACGCAGTGTGCGCGCCCTGGGCTTCCTGGGGGAGTCGCCCGGGTTTCTCGTGGCGGTGTCGCGTTCGCTGCGGCTGGAACCGGGCGGGCACGCCGACATCCGGCTCGTCCAGGTCACGGGAACGGCGTTGTCCGCGCTGACCGTCGACCGGCGGTGGCGCCTGGCCGAGGTCACCACCTACGAGACCGAGACCGAACCGCTGCCGGTCGCCCGCTACGAGGTGGCCGATCTCGCCACAGGCGAGGCGCAGGTCTTCCACCTGGCAGGGGACGTGGTCCTGGACGCCCCCGGCATCGAGCTGGCGGACCTGGAGACCCCGCCCAGCCTGGCGTCCCTGCCCTGAATCAGTACGGCGGGCCGGGCGGCCGGTTCAGGACCTGCTGGTACGGGCCGGCGCCATAGTCGGGCGGCGGCAGGAACCGCGGCTGACCCGGCTGCGGAGCGCTGAACGGCGGAGGCGCGGGCGGCCCCTGCCGCGCCGGACCGGCCGGAGGCGCCCCCGCCATGGCCATCGCGGGCACGGGGGCGGGCGGCTGGACGGCGGGGGGCCAGGCGCGGCCCTGCTTGCGCCTGCGGCGTTCCTGGCGCTGCCAGAGGCGCCACTCCTCACGGCGGCGCCGTTCGGCCAGCACGGCGGAGATGACGATCTCCGGGCGCACCCCGGGCGGCGGGGGCGGGCTGACCACGGCGAGCACCTGCCTGGCGATCCGCTCGCCCAGCTCGTCCCGGATCTCGGGCCGCAGCTCCCAGAACCGGGACAGGTACTGCCGGGCCGTCATCGCCAGCTCGTCGGAGAGCATCGAGACCTCGAGCGTGCGCGCCCACCCGGCCAGCTGCGGCGGCATCACCGCGACCGGGCCGTGCAGCGCCGAGTGCGGCACCCGCTCCTGGATGACGACGGTGCCGGCGAACAGGTCGCCGAGACGCTTGCCGCGCCGGTTGAACAGCGAGGTGAGCAGCGCGGGCGCCCCGTACAGGACGAAGAACTCCACGAACCCGGCCAGCGCCCGCACCAGCGCCTGCCGGAACCGGATCGGGCCGCCGTCGTCGGCGACCACCCGCAGCCCGACGGCCATCTTGCCCAGCGTGCGGCCCCGCGACAGGGTCTCGAACGTGCACGGGTACCCGACGATCACCAGCGCGACCGCCAGGATGCTCAGCCCCACCGACCACGCCTCGTCGGCGATCAGCGCGGTCATCCCGGCCAGGTAGAGCAGCATGTTCAGGATGAACATCTGGAAGAACAGGTCCAGCAGAAGGGCGCACCCCCGGCTGGCGAGCCGCGCCACCCGGATGTCGAGCGCGACGGCCTCGCCGGTCACGAGCTGGGGCAAGGGGCCTCCTCCGGAGCGGGCGGTGCGTGTCCATTGTGCCCGTATCGCAGCCGCGCCGGTGAGTTTCAGGCGTTAGTCTCGCCGGGTGGACGTCGACGCCTACGTGGCCGCGCACAACGCCGAGTGGCGGCGCCTGGAATGGCTGATCAACTCCAGCCGCAAGCTGACCGGCCCGGAGATCGACGAGCTGGTCGAGCTCTACCAGCGCACCGCCACCCATCTGTCGGTGGTCCGGTCGAGCTCACCCGACCCGATGCTGGTCGGGCGGCTGTCGGGGCTGGTGGCGCGGGGACGGGCGGCGGTCGCGGGCGCGCAGGCCCCGCTGTGGCGGGACGTGTCGCGCTTCGCCACGACGTCGTTCCCGGCGATCGCGTACCGGACACGCTGGTGGTGGCTGGGCTGCGCGGTGCTCGGCAACCTGCTGGCGCTGGCGCTGGCGATCTGGGTGGCGCGCAGCCCCGAGGCGCAGGCGGCGGTCGGCACCCAGTACGAGATCCGCGAGCTGGTGGAACGGGACTTCGCCAACTACTACACCGAGCACTCGGCGGCCTCGTTCGCGTTCCAGGTGTGGATCAACAACGCGTGGGTGTCCGCGGTGGCGCTGATCTTCGGGATCCTGCTCGGCATCCCCACGATCTCCGTCCTGGTGGTCAACCAGCTCAATCTGGGCGTCGTCGCCGGGCTGATGTTCGCCCACGGCAAGGGCGACATCTTCTTCGGCCTGATCCTGCCGCACGGCCTGCTGGAGCTGACCGCGGTGTACCTGGCCTGCGGCGCCGGCCTCAGGCTCGGCTGGACGGTGATCGACCCGGGACGCCGCCGCCGCGCACAGGCCCTGGCCGAGGAGGGACGCGCCGCGGTCGGCATCGCCCTCGGCCTGATCGGGGCGCTGCTGGTCTCCGGTCTCATCGAGGGCTTCGTCACCGGCTGGGTCCACACCACCTGGCTCCGCATAGGCATCGGCGTGGTCGCGGAGGCGGCGTTCCTCGCCTACGTCATCGTCCTGGGCCGCCGAGCCCTCCGCCAAGGCGAGACCGGCGACACCGACCTCCGCCCAGACCTGGCCCCCACCTCAGGCTGAGCGGCTCAGGCGAGCGGGTCAGACGAGCGGGTCAGATCAGAGTGGTCAGATCGATCTCCAGCGGGAAAGGCCGGTCGGTCTTCAACGTGAGGGAGTGAGCGCCCGCCGGGGCATAGCTCTTGGTCGTGGGGTTCAGGATGTGCGTATAGACGATCAGCCCGGCGCCATCGCGTTCGATACGCCAGAAATGCGGTATATCAACTGAGGCGTATTCGGCGGGTTTGTCCAGTCGGTCCGTGTTCACGCTGCCCTGACTCATGACCTCCACGACGAGCATGGTGGACGACGGAAGCACCGGAACCTCGTCCGGGTCGCCCCTGAAGACGATGACGTCGGGGCGGCGGTTGGTCAGCGGGACCTCGGAGATGCGCAGATCGACGTCGGTCGTCACCTGCCACGGCTCTGGCGGCATCTTCTCCAGGGCGCCGGCCATCCGCCAGGCGATGCGGTTGTGCCTTGGAGTCGCGGAGGGGGACACGACGATATTCCCGTCGACGATTTCGATGTTCCGGCAATGTTCTGCCGGCATCCGATCGTATTCCTCCGCCGTGAGTCCTTGTTCGGGAAGCGACAACATCCATTCCGGCAATGCGCCCATTTCTGTCCACTTCCTCGGAAGATGCCCGTCATAAGGGCCGGGTCTGCATGCTTCCTCGCCCTTAGAGGGTACTAGGAGAATCACCGGTGACCGCGCGAAGGGTTACAGCCGTCCTGCTGCTTTGAGGGCCAGGTAGGCGTCGGCCAGGGCGGGGGCCAGGTCTTCTGGTGGGGCGTCGACGACCTCTACGCCGTGGGTGCGGAGTTCGGCGGTGAGGCGGCGGCGTTCGGCGCGGGCGCGTTCCGCGGCGGCCGCGTCGTACACCGAGGCCAGGTCGCCGCGGGCGCCGGCCATCTCGCCGACCCGGGGGTCGCCCACGGCGGCGAGCATGACCAGGTGGCGGGACGTGAGCTGGGGCAGCAGCGGCAGCAGGCCCTCCTCCAGCGCGGCGCCGTTCAGCTCGGTGAGCAGCACGACCAGGCAGCGCTGCCGGACCCGGGACAGCAGGGTGGACACCATCCCGGCGGCGTCGCACTCGATCAGCTCGGGTTCGAGCGGGGCCATCGCCTGCACCATCGCCGGGAGCACCTCGGTGCGGGACGCGCCTTCCACGCGGGCGCGCACGCGGCGGTCGTAGGCGAGCATGTCGACGCGGTCGCCCGCGCGGGACGCCAGCGCGCCCAGGAGCAGCGCCGCGTCCATCGAGCAGTCCAGCCGGGGGATGTCGCCGACGCGGCCCGCGGACGTGCGGCCGGTGTCGAGCACCAGGTACAGGCGGCGGTCGCGTTCCGGGCGCCACGTGCGCACCATCACGTCGGCGCGCCGCGCGGTGGCGCGCCAGTCGATGGAGCGGACGTCGTCGCCGTCCACGTACTCGCGCAAGGAGTCGAACTCGGTGCCCTGCCCGCGGATGAGCGCCACGTGCTGGCCGGTGAGCTGCCGCAGTTTGGACAGCTTGGCGGGCAGGTGGCGGCGGGACGGGAACGCGGGCAGCACCCGTACCGTCCAGGGCGCGGGACGCGACAGCTGCCGGGCGGCCAGCCCGAGCGGCCCCTGGGAGCGGACGGTGACGGTGACCGCGTGCCGGTCGCCGCGCCGGGTGGGGCGCAGGACGATCTCGACGCGGCGGCGCTCGCCCGCGGGCACGTCCACACGTACGGTACGGGGCGCCGCGCCGGCGCTGGGAGGCCAGGCGTCGCGGACGACGGCCTTGAGCCTGCGCCGCCCCATGTTCTCGACGATCAGCGCGACGCGGGCGGTCTCGCCGAGCCGGACGTTGGTGTCGCCCTCGCGGTGGAAGCGCAGCGCCCGCACGTTCCCGGCCACGGCGAGGTCGGTGACCACGCCCAGCAGGAGCGCGGCCCAGACGCCCAGCAGCGCCCACCAGCTCTGCACGACGATCGGCACGAGGGCGCCGAGCAGGGCGAGCAGGGCGAGCCGTCCGGTCAGCGCCATCAGACCATCACCTCGTTCCGGGGATCAGCGCGGCGCGGGGACGTGGGCGAGGATGCCTTCCAGCACGCCGTCCGCGGTGGCGCCCTCCAGCTCCGCCTCGGGACGCAGCTGGACGCGGTGCCGCAGGGTGGGCCGGGCCAGCGCCTTGACGTCGTCGGGGGTGACGTAGTCGCGTCCCGACATCCAGGCCCACGCGCGGGACGTGGCCAGCAGCGCGGTGGCGCCACGCGGCGACACCCCCAGGGTGAGGGACGGCGACTGCCGGGTGGCGCGGCACAGGTCCACCACGTACGCGGCGACCTTCGGGTCCAGGTGGACGGTGCGGACGGCGGCCCGCCCGGCGGCCAGCTCGTCGGCGCCCGCCACCGCCTGGACGGCGGACAGGTCGCGGGGGTCGAAGCCGGTGGCGTGCCGCTGAAGCATCGAGATCTCCTCGTCCCGGGTGGGGACGGGCACGTTCAGCTTCAGCAGGAACCGGTCGAGCTGCGCCTCCGGCAGCGGATAGGTGCCCTCGTACTCGATGGGGTTCTGGGTGGCGCAGACCACGAACGGGTCGGGCAGCGCGCGCGGCGAGCCCTCCACCGACACCTGCCGCTCCTCCATGGCCTCCAGCAGCGACGCCTGGGTCTTCGGGGGCGTCCGGTTGATCTCGTCGGCCAGCATCAGGTTGGTGAACACCGGTCCCTCGCGGAACTCGAACTCCGCGGTCCGGTTGTCGTAGATCAGCGAGCCCGTGACGTCGCCCGGCATGAGGTCGGGGGTGAACTGGACCCGCTTGAAGTCCAGGTCGAGGGCGCGCGCCAGGGTGCGGATCATCAGGGTCTTGGCGGTGCCGGGGACGCCTTCCAGCAGCACGTGACCGCGGCACAGCAGCGCGATGACCAGGCCGGTGACCACCGAGTCCTGGCCGACGACCGCCTTGGCGACCTCTCCCCGCAGGGCTCTCAGGGCGGCCCTGGCGGTGTCGGCCGCCTCGGCCGGCGCGTCATCGGCCGCGGCCTGCTTGTCGAGTCCGACTGGATGGTTCACGAGGTGCGTACCTGCCTTTCCAGGTCGTCGAGAAGGTCGCTGAGGCCCACCAGCCGGCCGTCGTCCGTGGGCTCAGGACCGTACAGGGCCACTCCGACCATCGCCTCGTCGTAGGTCGTGCGCTGGGCGACGGCGGTGACGATCTCCCGTGCGGAGGCGGGGTCGTCGGCGGCGCTGCGGGGCAGCCCGAGGAGGGGGACGAGCCGTTCCCTGGTCCCGGCGCGCAGCGCCTCGGCGGCGCTGCCGCGGGCCCGGTGCGCCCGGTACAGCCGCGCCCGTCCCTCGACGGTCTCGGCGGACCGGACGACCACCGGCAGCGCCTCGGCCACCACGGGCCCGAGCCGCCGCGCCCGCCACAGCGCGAGCAGCACGACGCCGATCACCAGTTGCAGGAAGAACAGCTTGACGCCCAGCGGCAGCAGGCCGGTGAGGGTCTTCTCCTCGCTGCCGCTGCCCGGCTCGGGCAGGTCGGGGATCAGCCAGACCACGGAGGAGCGCGCCCCGGCCAGGTTCATGCCCAGCGCGGCGTCGCCCTCCTCGTCCAGCCGTTCGTTGGTGAATGGTGTGCCGGAGCCGAGCACCGTGATCGTCCGGTCGCCCGCGCGGACCTGGACGAGCCGGTACACCCGCGAGTCCGTCTCCGCCCGGTCGCGGTAGCAGGCCGTGCCTCCGGCGGGGGCGGTGTAGGTGTCGGAGTCGCCGAAGTGGACCCGTCCGGCGAGCGTGGCCGCTTCCAGCGGGCATCCGGGCTCGGCGGTCTCCTCGTAGGTGTCGCCGGCCTTCTCCACGCCCGGCGCCAGCCCTTCGAGCACGTCCCGCGTGGGCTTGACCAGCAGCAGGTCGGCCTGGACGCCCTGGAGCCGCGCGATGTCGGAGCGGGTCAGCCGTTCCGAACGGGTGATGATCAGGACCGTCCCGGCGGTGGCGGAGGCGGCGGCGTCCCCGGCGTCCCTGGACACCCGCACGGGCGTCCCGTGCCCCCTCAGGATCTCGGCGAGCGCCCTGGTGCCGCGCCTGGTGGGGGACTCGGGGTCCCCGGCTTGGGCGGAGCCGGACGGGCGCAGCGCGGCCAATCCGAGCGCGAGCACGATCACCGCGAGCGCGGCGGCCAGGATGCTCCGCGACGCCTTCCAGCGGCGCCCCGCGATCTGCCCTGCCGACGGGACGTCCCCGCCGTCCGCGCCCTGCGTGGCGGGGGCCGGGGCCTGCTCGGTGCCGGTCACCATCGGAGGCCCCCTTCACCGGCGGCGCCCGCCATCGCCTTGTCCTCCTCGCCGTCTTCGGCGCCGTCGCCGAGGGGGCGGGGACGGGCCGCGCGGACCTTGTCGTCCAGGTCCCTCACACGGGCGTAGGCGTCCGCGCTGCCGGGCCGGTCGCCGTACCAGACGTCGTCGAAGATCCGCACGCCCTCGCGCAGGTCGCCGGCCAGCGCGGGCAGCGCCTCGCCCGCCTCGGCGGCCAGCTCGTCCGCGGTGCGGCCGGGCCGCGGGGCGAGCACCGCGCGCTCCTCCAGGTCGCGGGCCAGGGCGCGCAGGCGTTCCCGGATCGCGTTGGGCCAGTCGCCGGCGGCGGCGAACTCCTCGGCGGCCGCGCGGTGGTCCTTGGCGGTGGTCGGCTCCTCGTCGAGCAGCGCCTCCTGCCGCGAACGGGTGTTGAGCCGTCCCCGCATGAGCCAGGCGATCAGCGCGATCGCGACGGCCACCAGCAGCAGGATGATCAGCAGCGAGAGCCAGCCGCCGCCCGCGCCCTGCCCGTCGGGGACCAGGCGCCGGCCGAACAGCTCGTTCAGCCAGTCGACCACGCGTTCCAGCAGGCGTTCCAGCCAGGACGGCTCGTCCCGGTGGTAGATCGGCTTCTCCAGTTCGCGCCGGGCCAGCTCCCGGGCCTCGTCGCGGCCGATCGGATCGAGTCTCATGGCGTCCCCCTCGTCGCCCCGGGCTGAAGGGAGGGTCTGACGCGCCAGTGCGCGACGAAGTCGTCGCCGGGCTCCCTGCCGTCCTGCTCGCCGTCCTGCTCGCCGTCCTCGGCGGCGGCCTGCCCGTTGCCGGCGGCACGGGGCGCGGCGGCGCTCTCGTGGACGCGGGCCCGCAGTTCGAGGTCGAAGCCCTCGCGGCGCATCCTGCGGTCGATGTAGAGCAGGGCGATCACGCCCGCGTCGAACGGCAGCACCACCGTCCAGCTGACGATGCGTCCCACGGTGTCGACGGTGAGGGCCAGGATGGTCGTGGACTGGTCCCCTCCGCTCCCGAAGAACAGTAGCTGGATCAGCAGGAACGGGATGCGCAGGGCGAAGAAGCCCATGAACACGGTGACGAGGATGGCCAGCAGCAGCGTCCCGCACGTCCGCCACCAGCGGCCCTTGGACAGCGTCCAGGCCCGCTCCAGCGCCCCGCCGGCCGTCTCCCGTTCCAGGACCAGCGCGGGCGCGGCCAGCACGAGCAGCACGTACAGCCAGATCATGAGGACCGCGCCGACGGGGAAGCCGATGACCGCGGCGAGCAGGATCGCCACCGGATCCGCCTCCACCGCCAGGAACAGCGCGAACGGCACCACCGGCACGATCATGGCGGCCAGCGGCAGCAGCGTGACGATCAGCGCGATCCCGATCAGCCGCCACAGCCGCGGCCGGGTGTCGCGCCAGGTCGAGCGGAGCGTCGCGCGCGACCCCATCAGCGCCCGGCCCAGCACCGGGCCGAGCATCCCGGCCAGCACCACGATCCCGAACGCCGACAGCACCAGGCCGAACGCCCCCAGCGCGAACTGGGTGCCGACGGACCGCACGATCCAGTCCGGGCTGACCTCGGCGCGGGCCGTGCGTCCCACGAAGTAGTAGGCCGCGATGGATCCGGCGACCTGGATCACCGCGGTGATCGCCAGCGACGGGCCCAGCACGGCGCGCGGGAACAGCCGGACGCAGGCGATCGCCCCGTCCAGCATCTCCGAGATCGACAACGGCCGGAACGGGATCTCGCCCGCGACCGTCGCGTCCATGTCCAGCGGGGGCGCCCTGTCCGGGACGGCGCGTTCGCCCCTGCCGTCCGGTATCGGCATTTCCGGCTCCCTGGGGATGACTCGTCCGGCCATCCTGTCACGGGCGGGCGACCACGATTGCCTGTCCGGGCGTGCCGGGGGACGATGGGCCCCGTGGGAGCCCGGTGGAAGTCGGTCCACCGGCCGCGGCAGGCCCCCGGCTCCACGCCGCCGGTCGCCGCCCTCCGGCGCCTGCCCTGGGCCCCTCGGGACGGGCCGTGCCGCGGTGGCGGGCGGGGACGCAGGTCGTTCCGCTTGCGAGGAGGGGTCATGTACGAGACAAACGCGGGTAACCTGGCACGCCAAGGTGTGCCTTCTGCTTCCCCTGCACGCCGCCGACTCCCGACTTTGTGACGATGAGGGCCATGAGAGGACGTGTACTGGTCGTCGACGACGACCTCGCTCTCGCCGAGATGCTGGGCATCGTGCTGAGGGGCGAGGGGTTCGAGCCGTCGTTCGTCCACGACGGTGACAAGGCGCTGGAGGCGTTCCGGGAGACCCGGCCCGACCTCGTGCTGCTGGACCTGATGCTCCCCGGCGCCGACGGCATCGACGTGTGCCGGCAGATCCGCGCCGAGTCCGGCGTTCCGATCGTCATGCTGACCGCCAAGAGCGACACCGTGGACGTGGTGCTGGGCCTGGAATCGGGCGCCGACGACTACATCATCAAGCCGTTCAAGCCGAAGGAACTGGTGGCGCGGGTGCGGGCGCGGCTGCGCCGTACCGACGAGCCGGCGCCCGAGACGCTCCAGATCGGCGACATCACCATCGACGTGGCCGGGCACTCGGTCAAGCGCGGCGACCGGCACATCCCGCTGACGCCGCTGGAGTTCGACCTGCTGGTGGCCCTGGCCCGCAAGCCGCGCCAGGTGTTCACCCGCGAGGTGCTGCTCGAACAGGTATGGGGCTACCGGCACGCCGCCGACACCCGGCTGGTGAACGTCCACGTCCAGCGGCTCCGCGCCAAGATCGAGAGGGATCCGGAGCGGCCGGAGATCGTGGTGACCGTGCGCGGCGTCGGATACAAGGCCGGTCCGGCCTGAACGAGCCCGTCCGGGCCCGCCGCCGCGGCGCGCGGGCACACGACGAGCCAGCCGCGATGAACAGGCCGCCATGGGCAGCGCGATGAACAGGGCGCGATGAACAGGGTCAAGCGGGTCGCCCGCCGCGGGCTCGGCACGGGACGCCGGGTGCTGCGCGGCGTGGTCCGCCGCGCCTACGCGCGGTGGCGCCGCTCCATCCAGCTCCGGGTGGTCACCTCGACCCTGTTCATCTCCGCGATCGTCGTCGCGATCCTGGGGCTGTTCCTGATGCAGCAGATCACCACCGCCCTGATGGACGGGAAGATCAAGGCCGCGCAGCTCCAGCTGAACGAGGGCCTGGGCGCCGTCGAGCGCGACCTGGGCAGCCCTCCGTCCAGCGCGGACGCGGACCGGCGGCTGGAGAGAGTCCTGAACGGGCTGAAGTCCCGCAGCGGCCCCTCCGGCCTGTACGAGGTCTACATCCGGGACGTGCGGGAGCCGTACTTCGACGGGTTCGCCACCAACGAGCTGCGGCAGGAGAGCGTCCCGCAGCGCCTCAGGGACGAGGTGGCCAAGGGGCCGCCGGGCACCCGCAACCACACCTTCGGGCGGCTGTCCTATATCGGCCGTCCCTCCGAGCCCGGCCTGATCGTCGGTGGCAAGGCGGGCCAGTACGAGCTGTACTACCTGTTCCCGCTGTCGGAGGAGCAGAGCACGCTGACGATCACGGGCCGTTCGCTGGCCGCCGTCGGCGCGGTGCTGGTGCTGCTGCTCGCGGCGATCGCGTCCCTGGTGACCCGGCAGGTGGTGATCCCGGTGCGGCTGGCGGCGCAGGGCGCGCAACGGCTGGCGGCGGGGCGGCTGGAGGAGCGGATGCGGGTCCGCGGCGAGGACGATCTGGCCCGGCTGGCCCGTTCGTTCAACGAGATGGCCGCCAACCTCCAGGACAAGATCGTCGAGCTGGAGGACCTGTCGCAGGTGCAGCGGCAGTTCGTCTCGGACGTCTCGCACGAGCTGCGCACCCCGCTGACCACCATCAGGATCGCGGCGGACATGCTCTACGAGTACCGCGACACCTTCTCCGACCCGGCGGTGGGGCGTTCCGCGGAGCTGCTACAAAGCCAGCTGGAGCGGTTCGAGTCGCTGCTGGCCGACCTGCTGGAGATCAGCCGGCACGACGCGGGCGCCGCCACCCTGGACGCCGAGTCCCTGGACATGCGCGACCTGGTGCTGCGCGCCGTCGGCGACATCCAGGGACTCGCCGAGCGCAAGGGCAGCAAGGTGGTGTTCCAGTTGCCCGGCGAGCCGTGCATGGCCGAGGTCGACCGGCGCCGTGTCGAGCGGATCCTGCGCAACCTCCTGGTCAACGCCGTCGAGCACGGGGAGGGCGAGGACATCGTCGTGTCCGTGGGCGCCGACCGCGACGCCGTCGCCGTGACGGTCCGCGACCACGGCGTGGGCCTCAAGCCGGGGGAGAGCCAGATGGTCTTCGACCGGTTCTGGCGCGCCGACCCGGCCCGCGCCCGTACCACCGGCGGCACCGGGCTCGGCCTGTCGATCTCCCGCGAGGACGCCCAGCTCCACGGCGGCTGGCTCCAGGCATGGGGCGAACCGGGGCAGGGCTCGCAGTTCCGCCTCTCCCTCCCGCGGGTGGCCGGTGCCGAACTCCGCGGCTCGCCGCTGCCGCTGGTGCCCCCGGGCGGCGACAGCCCTCCGCCCCTCTTCGCGGAACTGGAGGCGGGCGAATGATCATCCCCGGACCGCCGCCGCTCCCGCCCCGCCCGGGGGACGGGCGATCGTGGGCGCGCCGCTGGGCCTTCGTGTTCTTCCTGGTCGCGGCGGCCGGGCTGCTCGCGGGCTGCGTCAGCGTGCCGAGCGGCGGGCGGGTCGTCTCGGGACGGCCCGCCGAGGGGTCCGAGCAGGTCGATGACCCCTATGTCCGGCTGATTCCGGTACATCCGCGTCCCGACTGGGGGCCGGCGCAGATCGTCTCGGGGTTCCTGGCCGCGTCCGCCAGCTTCGACGACGATCACGCGGTGGCGCGCGAATACCTGGCGGGACGCACGCTGTGGCGGCTCACCCCGCGGCCCGCCGTCACCGTCCTCCAGGACCGGCCCGACCTGGAGATCGTCAAGGAGACCGCGAACGCCGCCACGGTGCTGGTCACCGGCCGGCAGCTCGGCACGATCGACCCCAGCGGCCAGTACACCGCCGACCCCAAGCCCATCGACGTGCCGTTCCAGGTCGGCAAGGTCGCGGGCGGGGTGTGGCGGCTCACCGGCCTGCCCGCCGAGGCGCAGACCGGGCTGCTGCTCACCAAGAACGACGTGGACCGCGCGTTCCGTCCGGTGAACCTGTTCTTCTACGCGCCCGACCGCCGCACCCTCGTCCCCAACGGGATCTTCCTGCCGCTGGGGAATCGCCAGGAGCTGCCGACCCATCTGGTCCGGGCGCTGCTCGGCGGGCCGACGCCATGGCTGGAACCCGCCGTGAACAGCGCGTTCCCCGCCGGGACCCGGCTGCGCGGGCGGGGCGTCACGGTCAGCAAGAACGTCGCCACCGTCGACCTGAGCCGGGAGGCCCTGTCCGGCAGCGTCGAACGGATGTCCGCGCAGCTCAGCTGGACGCTGCGGCAGCTGTCGGAGATCAAGCAGTGGCGGCTGCAGATCGAGGGCGAGACGATCGCGCCGTCCGACGTGCCGAGCACGCAGCCCGTCCGGTCGTGGCAGGAGAACGCCCCCGACGGCGTCGTCGCCGACCAGACCGCCTACGTGGTGGGCCTCACCGGTCATTTGAACGTGCTCCAGCAGGGCGGCCAGCCGCAGCCCGTCACCACCGGCGGAGGCCGATTGTCCCGCCCCGCCGTCGCGCCCGACTTCGTGGAGGTCGCCGGGCTCAGCCCCAAGCACGACCGCTTGCTCGCCGTCCACCTGGTGGCGGGCGCCAGGGTCCGTACCGTGCTGAACGGCTCCCAGAAGGGCTCGCGCTTCACCCCGCCGTCCTGGGACCGCGAGGGCAGGCTCTGGACGGTGGAGTACACCGACGACCAGTCCTGGCTGTGGGTCCGCGAGTCACGCGGAAGCGCCCCCGTGCGCGTCGCGCACTGGGGGCTCGGCGGGCGCAAGGTGCTGGCCTTCAAGATCGCCCGGGACGGCGTGCGCGTCGCCGCGATCGTCGACGTGGAGGGCAGCGCGCAGGTGCAGATCGGCCGCATCGTCCACGGCGGGGGCACGGACGTCGGCTCGTTCCTGCCGGTCAGCTCCGAACTGGGCGGCGCCATCGACCTGGCCTGGAGCGACTTCGGGACGCTGGCCGTCCTCGGGCAGAAGACCACCGACTCGCAGGTGCTCGCGTACCTGGTCCCGGTCAGCGGCAGCGCCGTCCGCTCCCTGGGCGGCGGCTCCCTGGGAACCCCTCAGTCGATCGCCGCGGCCCCCAACGAACCCGTCCTGATCGGCACCCGCTCCAACGGGAGCAACAGCGTCTGCCGCCAGAGCAGCCCTCGCGAGCAGTTCAGCGAATGGCTCTGCAACATCCCGGGCGCCGACCCCACGTACCCGCGCTGACCAGCCCTCCCGCGAAGTTATCCACATTCCCCGCACCCCATCCCGCCCCAGGGCCTCACGCCTCATCGTTGAACGTATGAAGCTCCTGGACGACCTGCTCGACCTGCTCCTTCCCCAGCTCTGCGCCGGCTGCGGGCGCTCACCCGCCCTTCTGTGCGCCTCGTGCCTGGCGTTCCTGGCCGGGAACACGCCGCGTCCCGCGTGGCCCGACCCGATCCCGAGGGGACTCCCGTCCCCTTGGGCGGCCGCGAGCTACGAGGGCCCGGTGCGCGCCGCGATCGTGGCCCACAAGGAACGGGGCCGCACCCCGCTGGCGGAGCCCTTAGGCCGCGCCCTGGCCACCGCGATCAGGACGGCCGTCACCCGTCCTGGCGTGGCCGTCGTGCCCGTCCCCAGCTCTCGTGCGGCCCTGCGGAAGCGCGGCCACGACCCCACCCGGCGCATGACCGTGGCCGCCGTCCACGCTCTGCGTACGTCCGGTGCGCCTGTCACGGGCCTGGACGCGCTCTACCACCGCCGCAGGGTGGCCGACCAGGCCGGCCTGTCCCAAACCGCGCGAGCGCGCAATCTGGCGGGTGCCCTGGGCGTCCTCCCAGGAGCCCCGGTGGCGGGCCGCGACATCATCCTGGTCGATGACGTCATCACCACCGGAGCCACCCTGTCCGAAGCCGCCCGCACCCTGAGAGCAGCAGGCGCCCGAGTCCAAGCCGCCGCCACCGTAGCCGCCACCCCCAAACACCACCCATCCCACCCCCAATAACCAACCCACACGCAACAACGGACCCCCGAAGCAGCGCCCACTCCAGCCGAGCCCCGCCTGAGCCGGGCCTGGACCGACCGGTATCAGCCTGAACGGAGGCCGAGCTGAGCGGGGCCCGCCCAAGCGTGGTCCCGCTGGGCGGGTGGCAGGTCAAGCAGATGGGTCGGGTGGATGGTGGTTTGGGTTGTCGGGGGTCCAGGGGGAGGTGGCTCGGGGGCGCGCCCTGGAGGGGTGGGAGGGGAGGGGAGGGGGTGAGGGCGAGAATGTTCGTGTGGGGTCGGTCACAGGGTGCTTAGTTACATGGAGTAGTGGGCGGGGGTCCGGTTTGGTGGGGACGCTCCGTGAATGGGGGATGGTCAATGGTCACGCCGAGTGATGTGGACGGTAGAGCTTTGTCAAACTCACCGGCTGGTCAGACAGCCATGACCTGCGCCGGTGGTGGACGGGGGATGCACGCGGATTACGTTGGTGCAACGGCTTGGGAGCGGGTTCGGAGGGGGTGAGGCAGGTGGCGACGCGGACATCGGTGATGACCGTCCGTGAGTATTTCCTGGCGTCACCCCCCTGACATTCATGGCGTAAGCGGTTAGCGTTCCTGACATGGCACCCGCCCGGGTCCGTGGTTGCGCCGGATCGCAGCGCTCGTCAGGAGCGTGGCAGCCGGTCCGGCAAGCCGATGCCAGGCGCAGGCGAAACGGCCCACGTAAGGCGACTTCTCGTCGACCGATCACGGTGCGCCTTAGAGGTAAGTCCTGCCCCGTCGAGGGATCCGACATCCCTCGAACCGGGAGAAGGGCAGTAGTGGCGAGAGCGCCGCGAGCCCCTCAGCAGGCGGATGTGGGGACGAAGACCAGGTCGGCCGGGCGGGTGCGACCCCAGCGGGTCGTGACGCCCGTCCCGCGCGTCCGAAGGGACGGGACGGGCGAAAGATCGCAATCGGGAGAAGGGGGGTCCCGCGTGGACATCACCGTGAGGGGCCGTCACACCGACGTCAACGACAGGTTCCGGCGCCACGTCGACACCAAGCTGGCCAAGATCGAGCGGCTGGACCGCAAGGTCATGCGGGTCGACGTCGAGGTCTCGCAGGAACGCAACCCGCGCCAGGCCGACCAGTGGGAACGGGTCGAGCTCACGATCCGCTCCAAGGGCCCGGTGATCCGGGCCGAGGCCGCGGCGGACGACCGGTACGGAGCCCTCGACCTCGCCCTGGGCAAGCTGGAGTCCAAGCTGCGCCGCGAACACGACCGCAGGAAGGTCCACCACGGCAGCCGGTCACCGGCCAAGCTCGCGACCATGGAGGCGATTCCCGACGCCACCGCGGACGCGGCTCCCGCGCCGCAGGGCGGCAAGGCCGGGAACGCGGCGCGGCGCCGCCCACAAGGAACCCGATCCGTGCCCGCGAAGCCCGCACAGGCCGACCCGGCGCCGGCGACGGCCCGCGGCAAGGAACGGGCGGACGAGCAGCTGGTGCCCATCCCGACGGAGGGCGACTGCCCGCTCGTCGTGCGCGAGAAGTTCCACAAGGCCGACCCGATGGGCATCGAACAGGCGCTTTTCGAGATGGAACTGGTCGGCCACGACTTCTTCCTCTTCCGGGACAAGGCCACGGGTCACCCTTCCGTCGTATACAGGAGGAGAGGCTGGGACTACGGCGTCATCCGGCTCGTTGAGGAGTGATGCGCGGCATGCGTCACGTCGCGGTCGAGAGCGTGTCATGATCTAGAAAGGCGTCAACAAGCAAGCCGCGGACGCGGTGGTCCGGGGCAGCAGGGATCCGCGCCGAGCGCGCGCCCCGAGGGAAGTCCTCGGCGGTGGACGGTCCCGCCCCTCGGTCCGCCCCCCGCCCGCGTGCCCCTCCGTCCATCCAAGACCTCAGAGTGAAGGGGGGAAGCGGCGTATCCTCCACGCCGCGACTCAGGTGAGCGAGAATCCCCAGGCTCGCGGCGCCGCGGCGGCACCCCGGCAGGCCGCCTCCGGCGACACCCCGGCAGGCGAGGGCCCGGCCGATCCCATCCGCGTGCTCATCGTGGACGACCACGCGCTGTTCCGCCGCGGCCTGGAGATGGTGCTGCAGGGCGAGGACGACATCGAGGTCATCGGTGAGGGCGGGGACGGGCACGAGGCGGTCGAGATGGCGGGCGACCTGCTGCCCGACGTCGTCCTCATGGACATCCGCATGCCCCGCCGCAGCGGCATCGAAGCCTGCACGGCGATCAAGGAAGCGGCGCCCAGCGCCAAGATCGTGATGCTGACCATCAGCGACGAGGAGGAGGACCTCTTCGAGGCGATCAAGGCCGGGGCCAGCGGCTATCTGCTCAAGGAGATCTCCATCGACGAGGTGCCGCAGGCGGTGCGCGCCGTCCACGGCGGCCAGTCGCTGATCAGCCCCTCGATGGCGTCCAAGCTGATCACGGAGTTCGCGGCGCTGGCCAAGCGCAGCGAGGAGCGCACGCAGCAGGTCCCCGCCCCCCGTCTCACGGAACGCGAGATGGAGGTGCTGCGCCTGGTCGCCCGCGGCCTGGGCAACCGGGAGATCGCCCGGGAGCTGTTCATCTCCGAGAACACCGTCAAGAACCACGTCCGGAACATTCTGGAGAAGTTGCAGTTGCACTCCAGGATGGAGGCCGTGGTATACGCGGTCAGGGAGAAGCTTCTCGAGATCACCTGAGGGGCGCCGCGGGTTACCGGGACGCCGGTGGTCACAGAGGATCTTCATCCGGCCCGGCCACCACGAGCGAAGAGTGAACGCCGGGCCAAGGAGGGGATCACCATGACGGCGTCGCACCGGGACGTGGCGCCCCTGCTGGCTGCCTTCGCGATCGGCGCCTGCTCGCCGCAGGAGGCCGCCCTCGTCCGAGAACACCTGGCCGACTGCGCCGAATGCGCCGACGAAAGCCGCCTCCTCTTCGCCTCGACCAACCCCGCCACCCCTCAGACCCCGGACGATCCGCGATCCGACCCCTCAGCCCCCGTCCCGGTGCCCGATGACCAGAAGCCGGTGCCGGAGGGTTTGCGCGCTCGGGTTCTGGGGGCCGCGGTGCGGCGGCGGGCGCCCGCGCCTGTGGTGCCTGAGTTCGCGGCGCCGTACGCGGCGCAGGTCTCCGTGCTGGACGCGCTGCTGGCCGAACTGAGCGCGGAGGAATGGGCGACCACGGTCATCTATGACTGGAACGTTCAAGACGTGGTCGCGCATCTGTCCGCCACCGATCGTTTGTTGATCGAGCAACTACCTGCGATGCCGCACGTCGCGGAGAACGATGTCCGTGGGGACGGGGGCCGGCGGGGTGCTGGGTTCCCGGGGGTTCGTGCGGGCGCTGGTGCGCCGCAGGAGGATGCCGGGCGATCCGGGGTCGCGGGAGGGGGTGGTCAGAATCGGGTGGAGGCTTACACGGCTGAGGCGATCGGGTTCGAGCGCGGGCGGCGTGTTGAGCAGACCTGGGGGAGTTGGCACCGCCAGGCGCGGGAGCTTTGTGCTCGGCTGAACACTCTGGAGCCGGGGCGGAAGGTGGACATCCTGCAGCCGATGCGGTTGGACAACGCGGTCGTCGCCCGTGCCTTCGAGACGTGGGTGCACAGTACGGACATCGCCAAGGTCGTCGGGCGGAACCTGCCCGCTCCTCTGCCTCAGCATCTCCACGCCATCGCCGCGCTAGGGGTGCGCGCCCTTCCGGCGGCCTGGTCGTCGCGCGGGCTGGGCCCTGAAGGACGGGCGCGGGTCGTGCTGGAGGGCCCTGGGGGAGGCGACTGGCTCGTGACGCTGGGCGGGGACGGTGCGGCGGCGCCGGTGGTCACGTTGCGCATGGACGCCCTGGAGTTTTGCATGCTGGCCGCCGACCGTCGCGATCCCTCCACAGTGGCCGCGTCCATCAGCGGTGACCAGACGATAGGCCGCCACCTGCTCGAAGCCGCGCCTGCCTTCGCCGGGCCATGAGCACGGGACGGCGTGCTCTGACGGGCCTCCCGGGCGGACGTGCGACGGTTTTCCGGTCAAGCGGCGCGGCCTGGGCGGTTCGGGAGAGTGGTGGCTGGGCGCCGGGCTTCTGAGGTTCCGCCTCCCATCGATTGCCTGACCGGCCCTGCCGTGGACGTTGCGCGACGGGCCCTCGGGGAACCGGCAATCGGGTTTTGTCGGTGTTGTCGCCTAGCATCGGCGGCGTGGATGGCATCGAACTCAGCGCGGACGAGGCACGGCGGTTGCAGCTTCGCGCTCAAGGGCTGCTCGGGTCGGGCCTGCGGCGCGGCGGGATGCGAGGGTTGCTGGGCGCGCTGGGCGCCGTCCAGCTCGACACGATCTCCGTCCTGGCGCGTTCGCACGAGCTGGTGCCGTACGCGCGGCTCGGCGCCATCGGGCGGGACGCGGTCGAGGCGGCCTACTGGGGTGAGGGCGCGGGCTTCGAGTACTGGGCCCACGCGGCCTCGGTGCTTCCCCTGGAGGATTGGCCGCTGTTCTCGTTCAGGCGGCGGGCGTTCCGGGCGCGGGGGTGGCGCTGGCACAAGGTGCCCGAGGGGGTGTGCGAGGACGTCCTGAAGAGGCTCAGGGCCGAGGGGCCGCTGACCACCAAGGAACTGGGCGGGGCGAAGGCGGGCGGCGACTGGTGGCAGTGGAGCGACCACAAGATCGCGATCGAGTGGCTGCTGGACATCGGCGAGGTCGTGTGCGTCCGGCGGATCGGGTGGCGGCGCGTGTACGACCTGGCGGAACGGGCGATCCCGTCCCGGCTGCTCGACCGGGACCCGGACGACACCGAGTGCCTGACCGGCCTGGTCGCCCGGTCGGCGCGGTGTCTCGGCGTCGGGACGCGGACGGACCTGGCCGACTACTACCGGTTGAGGGCCGACCAGGTCGACGCGGTGGCGGAGGCGGCGGGGCTCGTCCCGGTCAAGGTCGAGGGGTGGCGCAACGGGGCGTGGGCCGATCCCGGGGCGCTGGCGGAGCCGGTACGGGGACGGCACGCGACGACGCTGCTGTCGCCGTTCGACTCACTGGTCTGGGACAGGGCCCGGACGTCCCGGATGTTCGGGTTCGATCATCGCCTGGAGGCGTACGTGCCCAAGGCCAAGCGCGTCCACGGGTACTTCGCGATGCCGGTGCTGGCCGGAGGGCGCCTGCTGGGAAGGGTCGATCCGGCACGTGAGGGACGCACGCTGGTGGCCCGGCAGATCTCCTTGGAGCCCTGGGCGGTGAAGACGGCCGCCCGGAGGGAGACGGCCTTCGACGCCCTGCGCACCGCCTTGTGGCGTGCGGCGGAGTGGGTCGGATGCGACGCCGTACGGGTGGAGAAGGTCGATCCCTCCGACCTGGCGTCCCTGCTCGTGCTCGACCCGCCGGACTAGCCGCCGAGGCCCACGTACCGGGCCTGAGCTCAGGGCCCGGTACGTGGGCCGGGGGAATGCTCAGCCGTGCGGGGTGTGTTGGGTATCGGTGTGGACGGGCTTGTCGAGTGTTTCACCGGCCCGGCCGCCGCGCCGTTTGGCCGAGCGGCTGCCGAAGACGGAGTAGTCGACGATCTCGGGGATCACCCTCGGGGCGTCCACCACGACATCGGAGAAGATCTTCACCGCTCCGCCGACGATGAAGCCCACCACGACGATCGCGACGCCGATCCAGAACGTGATCCAGGACGGGCCGACGGTCAGCGCGACCCCGCCGACGACGAAGCCGGTGACCATGATCGCGACGGCCACCCAGGAACCGGGGCGGCCGGCGTGCGAGCCGTGGCTCTCCTCGGGAAGGTACTTCTCCTCTGAGCCGGAGGGCGGCGCCTTCCGCTGTTCTTCGGAGCCGTCGTCCTTCCGGGTGCCGGGGGCTTCCTCGGACATGTCACGCTCCCCTCGATCCGTGTACCGGGACCAAGTGGTCCCGATGGGGCCCTAGAACCGCACCGAAGGGTCTTCCTCGCACCCGGAAGGCCAAACAGGACGCGCCGCGCGGATTGCGTCGCGACGTGACCTAGACCATTCTGGGTCTCGCCTACGATGGCATCGTACGTGTGGTGTGCGTGCCGCCCGAAGCGGTGACCCACGATCTGCAAGGAGCCTCCGAGAGTGCCGCCAGTCATCGATAAGATCCTTCGTGCGGGCGAGGGAAAAACCCTGCGCAAGCTCAAGAAGCTCGCGGATCAGGTCAACTCGATCGAGGAAGACTTCCTCGAGATGAGCGATGCCGAGTTGCGCGAGCTGACCGACAAGTACCGGGAGCGCCTCGCCGACGGCGAGACCCTGGACGACCTGCTTCCCGAGGCGTTCGCCACCGCCCGTGAGGCGGCTAAACGCGTGCTGGGGCAGCGGCACTACGACGTGCAGGTGATGGGTGGTGCCGCGCTGCACCTCGGCAACATCGCGGAGATGAAGACCGGTGAGGGCAAGACCCTGACCTCGGTGCTGCCCGCGTACCTCAACGCCCTGACCGGCGACGGCGTGCACATCGTCACCGTCAACGACTACCTGGCCAAGCGCGACGCCGAGTGGATGGGCCGTGTGCACCAGTTCCTCGGCCTCGAGGTGGGCGTCATCCTCCCGCAGATGACCCCGGAGGAGCGCCGCGCCGCCTACAACGCCGACATCACCTACGGCACCAACAACGAGTTCGGGTTCGACTACCTGCGCGACAACATGGCCTGGAGCCTGGACGAGTGCGTCCAGCGCGGCCACCACTTCGCGATCGTGGACGAGGTCGACTCGATCCTGATCGACGAGGCCCGGACACCGCTGATCATCTCCGGTCCGGCCGAGCAGAACTCCAAGTGGTACGCCGAGTTCGCCAAGATCGTCCCGCGGCTGAAGCGGGCCGAGCTGATCAGCACCGCCGGGCAGGTGGACCAGTACGGCCCGGGTGACTACGAGGTCAACGAGAAGAAGCGCACGGTCGGCATCACCGAGTCCGGCGTGGAGAAGGTCGAGGACTGGCTCGGCATCGACAACCTGTACGACTCGGTCAACACGCCGCTGGTGAGCTTCCTCAACAACGCGCTGAAGGCCAAGGAGCTGTACAAGCGCGACAAGGACTACGTCGTCATGAACGGCGAGGTCCTGATCGTGGACGAGTTCACCGGCCGCATCCTGCACGGCCGCCGCTACAACGAGGGCATGCACCAGGCCATCGAGGCCAAAGAGGGCGTGGCCATCAAGGACGAGAACCAGACCCTCGCCACGATCACCCTGCAGAACTACTTCCGGCTGTACGAGAAGCTCAGCGGGATGACCGGTACCGCCCAGACCGAGGCGGCCGAGTTCAACAAGACCTACAAGATCGGCGTCGTGCCGATCCCGACCAACGAGCCGATGATCCGTGACGATGTCGCCGACGTCGTCTACAAGACCGAGCAGGCCAAGTTCGAGGCGGTCGTCGACGACATCGCCGAGCGGCACGAGAAGGGCCAGCCGGTCCTGGTCGGCACCACCTCGGTGGAGAAGTCGGAGCGGCTGAGCAAGATGCTGCGCCGCCGCGGGATCCCGCACCAGGTGCTGAACGCCAAGCACCACGAACAGGAGAGCGCGATCGTCGCGGAGGCCGGCCGTATCGGCGCGGTCACCGTCGCGACCAACATGGCCGGCCGTGGTACCGACATCATGCTCGGCGGCAACCCCGACTTCCGCGCCGACCTGGAGCTGCACGGCCGCGGGCTGTCCCCGCTGGAGACGCCCGAGGAGTACGAGGCGGCCTGGCCGGAGGCGCTGGAGAAGGCCAAGGAGGCCGTCAAGGGCGAGTACGAGAAGGTCGTGGAGGCCGGCGGCCTGTACGTGCTGGGCACCGAGCGGCACGAGTCGCGGCGGATCGACAACCAGCTGCGCGGTCGTTCCGGCCGGCAGGGCGACCCGGGCGAGTCCCGGTTCTACCTGTCCCTGGAGGATGACCTGATGCGGCTGTTCAACTCCGCCAGGGTCGAGTCGATCATGACGCGCCTGAACATCCCGGACGACGTGCCGATCGAGTCCAAGATCGTGTCGAACGCGATCAAGTCGGCGCAGAGCCAGGTGGAGCAGCAGAACTTCGAGATGCGCAAGAACGTCTTGAAGTACGACGAGGTGCTGAACCGGCAGCGCCAGGTCATCTACGCCGAGCGCCGCAAGGTGCTGGAGGGCGAGGACCTGCACGAGCAGGTCCGCAACATGATCGACGAGGTCGTGGACGGCTATGTGGCGGGGGCCACCGCCGAGGGCTTCGCCGAGGAATGGGACCTGGACAAGCTCTGGAAGGCGTTCAAGCAGCTCTACCCGATCTCGGTGACCGTGGACGAGCTGATCGAGGAGGTCGGCGAGATCTCCGCGCTGGACGCCGAGACCCTGGCCGAGAAGATCCGCGAGGACGCGCAGGCCGCGTACGACAAGCGCGAGGAGGAGCTCGGCCCCGAGGTCATGCGGGAGCTGGAGCGCCGCGTGGTGCTGTCGGTGCTGGACCGCAAGTGGCGCGAGCACCTGTACGAGATGGACTACCTGCAGGAGGGCATCGGCCTGCGGGCGATGGCGCAGCGCGACCCGCTGGTGGAGTACCAGCGCGAGGGCTACGACATGTTCAACGCCATGCTCGACGGCATCAAGGAGGAGTCGGTCGGCTACCTGTTCAACCTCGAGGTCGAGGTCGAGGAGCAGCCGGAGGCTCCCACGGTGGGCGCCGAGCCCGTCGAGGTGTCCAAGTCCGCCCCGTCCGGCAAGGTCTCCACGGAGAAGGAGGCCAAGGGCGCGGAGGAGGCCAAGGACGAGACGCCGCAGATCAAGGCGAAGGGCCTGGACAAGCCCAAGCGCGCCAAGAAGCTGGACTACTCGGCCCCGACGGTCGACGGTGAGGGCGGCGTCGAGCACCACAGCGAGGACGCCAAGGACGAGTACGCCGGGGTCTCCCGCAACGACCCGTGCCCCTGCGGGTCGGGCAAGAAGTTCAAGCGCTGCCACGGCGACCCGCGCAACCGGTAGTCGCCGTCCAGTAGTCGCCGAAGCGTCGGCCCCCGGAAGGATTCCCCTTCCGGGGGCCGGCGTTCATTTGGCCCGGTGGGTGGCCGGGATGGTGGTTTCCAGGGCGGTGCAGCGCCAGTCGCCTCGGGTGTGTTCGAGGCGTACGGCGAGGGCGTGGACGTGGCCGCCCAGCCTGACCACGGCGCCCGTTTCCAGGGCGCCGGGGACGAGGTCCTGAAGCCACGTCCGCAGGATCCGCGGCGGCGCCACCGGGGTCCGCCGCGCGGGCGTCCGCTGGACGGCCAGGCCCTGCCACACGTCCGGGACGGCGCGTCCGGCGAGGTGCCGGGGAGGGCGCGTCCCGGCGAGCACCTCGATGATCAGACGGAGGGTGGTCTCGGCGGTCTCGCGTGGGGGCGGCGCGCCGGCCACCGCCAGGTGCGATCGTCGCCGTTCCCGGGCCGCGTTCGCGGGAGCGAGCGCGAGGGCGCCGTCGGTGTGCCGGGGTCCGATGCGCGCGCTGATCCGTACGACGGTGGGACGCCGCGTCGTGGGACGTCCGGGAACCAGGGCCGGGAGACGGCGTGCTTCGCGCATGAGGGCTCCTTGGGAGGCGGCCATGTTCTCCACCACCAGAGGCACGCGGGCACCGGTTGATACGCGCGTGGCCTCATGCGGTCAAGCGAAGGGCAAAGGAACGGCGGCGGGCGTCGTGTGTGGGGGCGACGCCCGCCGCCATTGGGGACGAGTCCTCCTGTGGGCGTGGGGGGAGGACCCTTAGGACGCGCCGTCCGAGGAGGCCGCGCTGTCCGAGGAGGCCGAGCTGTCCGCGGAATCGGTGTCGGCCCGCTCCGCCTTCTTCTCGGACGATGACGACGACCCGGACGAGGACCCGGACGACCTGCGGCCCGTGGAGGCGGCCGCGGCGGCCAGTTCGGGCTGCGCCGCCGGGTCGGCCGCGACCGAGTCCTCGCCCTCGGGTTCGCGGCCCGGGGTGGCGAAGTCGAACTTCTCGATCAGGAACTTGAAGATCACGTAGTACAGGACGAAGTAGATCACCCCAAGTCCCACGATGAGCGGCAGGCCCTCGGTGTTGTCCTTGGTCATGTTGAGCAGGAAGTCGATGCCACCGGCCGAGAAGCTGAACCCGAGCTGGGCCCCCGCCGCCTCCAGCAACGCCATCGAGATGCCGGTGAGCACGACGTGCACCGCGTACAGGAGGGGCGCGACGAACATGAACGCGAACTCGATGGGCTCGGTGACGCCGGTGACGAACGCGGTGAGCGCGCCGGAGATCATGATGCCGCCGACCGCGGCGCGCCGGTGCGGCGGGGCCGCCCGCCAGATCGCCAGGGCGGCGCCGGGCAGGCCGAACATCAGGACGGGGAAGAACCCGGCCAGGAAGCCGCCCGCGTCGGGGTCGCCGGCCAGGTAGCGGTTGATCTCGCCGTGCACCACGCCGTCCGCGGTCTGGTAGTCGCCGAACACGAACCAGATCAGGGAGTTGGGGATGTGGTGCAGGCCGAACGGCAGCAGCAGGCGGTTGACCACGCCGTAGATGCCGGCGCCCGCGGCGCCCGCGCCGGTCAGCCAGTCGCCGAAGTCGGTCAGCCAGCCGCCCAGGACCGGCCAGATGAACCCGATGACCACGCCCAGCACCACGGCGGCGAACGCGGTGATGATCGGCACGAACCTGCGGCCGCCGAAGAAGGCCAGCCAGGTGGGCAGCTTGATCCGGTAGAACCGCTGGTAGAGCAGGGCGGTGACGACACCGATCAGGATGCCGCCGAGCACGTCGGTGGGGTTCTTGGCGCCCCAGTCGATGACCGTCTGGTTGGCCCCGTCCACCACCTTGGTGATCTGGACCCGTCCCTGGAGCTCGTCGCTGTAGGAGAAGATCACCTTGGAGACCCGGTCGTAGACCAGGTAGCCGACCACGGCGGCGAGCGCGGTGGAGCCGTCGGAGCGGCGCGCGAAGCCGATGGCCACACCGACCGCGAACAACAGCGGCAGGGCGGCGAACAGCGCGTCACCGGCGTTGCCGACGACGTTGGCGACCTCCGTCCAGCCCAGGCCGTCGGCGCCGAGCAGGTCGGCCTGGCCGAGGCGGAGCAGGATGGCCGCGGCGGGGAGGACGGCGATCGGCAGCATCAGGCTGCGGCCGATGCGCTGCAGGACCGCCAGCGCCGCCGACCCTGGACGTGGCGCGGCGGTCCCGTCCACTGCGGTTGTCGAACTCATCAGGGGCTCCTCCAATATCGGGGGGTGACCGGCGCTGGTGCGGCCGGCCTGTTCGGGCTGGAGACGAGGGCCCGGACGGGCGGTTTACGTCCGTCTCGGCGGATTTCCGAGAGCGGTGTGGATCTGGTAGCGGTCGGCCCGGTAGGTCGACACGCCGAGTTCCGCGCAGACGCCCCCGGAGTAGGAGCGGCGTTGCAGGTTCAGCACGGCGCTGCCCCGGGCGATCTTCAGGTGCCTGGCCTCGGTGGCGTCGGCGAGCCCGGCGTCGATGGTCTGGTCGCCGGCGTCGAAGACCAGCCCGTACACCGCCTCGAGGACGCCGTACAGGGACCGGTCGGCCAGCCTCCGGTCGAGCAGGTCGGGGGCCAGCGAGGCCAGGATGTGCGCGCGTTCCACCGCCATCGGCTCGCCGTCGGCGGTGCGCAGCCGTTCGATGACGTGGATCCTGGTGCCCTGCTCGACCTCGAAGATGCGGGCGAGCCGGGCGTCGGCGGGCACGGTGCGGCGGTCGAGGTCGACCGCGCCCGGACGCAGCCCGCGCGACAGCATGTCCTCGGTGAACGAGACGAGCCGGAGCGGCATCTCGATCTTGGGACGTGCCACGAACGTGCCCTTGCCCGGGACCCGGTACAGCCGTCCCTCCGCCACGAGCTGGTCCACGCCCTGGCGGACCGTCATCCGGGACAGCCCGTACCGGCCGCACAGCTCCCTTTCGGACGGGATCGGCGCGTCGACCGGCAGCTCCGCCCCCTCGATCATGTCGAGCAGGATGCCCCGGAGCTGGAAGTACTTGGGCACCGGGCTGTGCGGGTCGATGGTCGTCACGGGCTTCCTCGCGGGCCGGGTCAGAGCGGCGGGACTTCCGGTTCGCCGTGTTCGCCTGTTCGTACGTGGTCGTGCTGGTCATACTGGGTCGTACTGGTCTAGGCCGGACTAGACCACAGCCCGCGACGGCATGTCAATGCATGATTCAATAACGACCGGATTTCGCCAGGGACGCCTCCCGCGATGAGAATCTCCAGGTCAGTGGCCGCCGTTCGGTGGCCCTTCAGCGGCCGTTCGGGGACCCTCAGCGGGGGTCTTCCTCCGGTTCGCGGCCCGGGGTCGGCAGGTCGAAGCGCCGGATGACGAAGCTGAAGACCGCGTAGTACAGCACGAAGTAGACCACCCCGAGCCCGACGATCAGGGGCAGCTCGCGCGTGTTGTCCTTGGTGGCGTTGAGCAGCAGGTCGATCAGCCCGGCCGAGAAGCTGAACCCGAGCTGCGCGCCCACCGCCGCCATCAGGTACGTGGACACGCCGGTGAGCACCACGTGGATCCCGTACAGGGCGGGCGCCACGAACATGAACGAGAACTCGATCGGCTCGGTCACGCCGCAGACGAACGCGGTCAGCGCCGCCGACACCATCAGCCCGCCGACCGCGCCGCGCCGGTGCGGGGGCGCGGCCCGCCAGATCGCCACGGCGGCGCCCGGCAGCCCGAACATCAGCACGGGGAAGTACCCGGCCAGGAACCTCCCGGCCTCCGGGTCCCCCGCCAGATAGCGGTTGATCTCCCCGTGCGCGACACCGCCCGCCGCCTCGTAGCCGCCGAAGACGAACCAGACCAGCGAGTTGAGGATGTGGTGCAGGCCGAACGGCAGCAGCAGCCGGTTGGCCACCCCGTAGATCCCCGCGCCGGCCGCGCCGAGCCCGGTGATCCATTCGCCGAACGCGTCGATCCAGCCGCCCAGCGCGGGCCAGACCAGCCCGAACGCGACCCCGAGCAGCAGCGCGGCGGCCGCGCTGACGATGGGGACGAACCGGCGCCCACCGAAGAAGGCCAGCCAGGACGGCAGCCTGGTCTTGTAGAAGCGCTGGAAGAGCAGGGCGACCAGCAGGCCCACCACGATTCCGCCCAGGACCTGGGTCGGGTTCTGGGCGCCCAGGTCGAGGGCCTGGGCGGGCGACCCGCCCGGGGCCGGCCCGGCGGTGGTCACGGAGCCGCGCAGCTGCTCCGAGTGCGCGAACATGACCTTGGTGACCCGGTCGAACACCAGGTAGGCGATCACGGCCGACAGCGCGGTGGAGCCGTCGGCGCGGCGGGCGAAGCCGATCGCCACCCCGACCGCGAACAGGATGGGCAGGTTGTCCATCACGGCGCCCCCGGCCGCGGCGAACACGTCGGCGATCCTCGTCCAGCCGAGCCCGTCCGGGCCCAGCAGGTCGTCCTGGCCGAGGCGGAGCAGGATCCCCGCCGCGGGCAGCGTCGCGATCGGCAGCATGAGGCTGCGGCCGATCCGCTGCAACACCGTGAACGCCGCGGGCCAGCCGCCCCCGCGGCCCCGCCGGGCGCCGCCCCGACCGCCCCTCCCGTCGTCGCCGAGCAGGGCTTGGGACGTGCCCGGCCCGCCGGTCCCGCCGACGCCCCCCGCCGTGCCGGTGCCGTCCGTGCCGCCCGCCGCGTCCCGGCCGGTGCCGTGTTCGTACGCCATGGAGCCCAAGGTCCGACGACCTCCCCCGAAGAGATCTGGAGCGATCCAGCGGACCGAAGCGTGGAACGTCGGTTTGCTGGCGCTCTATCTGTTTCGTTGACTTGTGGGATATGGTGCGTACTGGTCTAGTCCGGACTAGACCAGTACGCCGCCAAGGCGGCGATCCGTGTTCACGGCGTCACAGAGAGTGCGCGCTCATGGCATCACTTCTGGTCACCGCTAGCAGCGTGATTGCCTCCCCTGAGGATGGCTTTACCCGCGTCTTGTCCCCGGGATACGTCCGGATGGAGAACGGCGTGATCGTTGACGTGGGCGAGGGACGTCCCGGAGGCGCGCCCGACGTCGAGCTGGACGGCGGAACGCTGGCGCCAGGACTCGTCGACCTCCAGGTCAACGGGTATTACGGGGTCGACATGGTGGACGCCGACCAGGGCGGCTGGCGCACCGTCGTGAGCCGGCTGCCGGAGACCGGGGTGACCTCGTTCCTGCCCACGTTCATCACCGCGCCCGTCGAGGCGCTGGCCGAAGCGCTGCGCCGCACCCGCGACCTGCTGCCCGCGCTGCCGGAGAACACCACCCGCGTGCTGGGCGTCCACCTGGAGGGGCCGTTCCTCTCCGAGAAGCGCAAGGGCGCGCACAACGCCGCGTACCTCACCGACCCCACGCCCGAGGCGATCGGCGCGCTGCTGGAGACCGGGCTGGTCAAGCTGGTCACCCTCGCCCCCGAACGGAACGGCGCGCTGGAGGCCGTCCGAACCCTGGTGGCCAACGGAGTGCTGGTCAGCGTGGGCCACAGCGACGCGACCGCCGGCCAGGTCGCCGCGGCGGCCGACGCCGGGGCGCGCAAGGTCACCCACATCTTCAACGCCCAGTCCGGCGTCCATCACCGCGACCCGGGCGTGGCCGTGCAGGCGCTCGCCGACACCCGGTTGAGCCCCGGCCTCATCCTCGACCTGCACCATGTGTCCGCGCCCGCCTGCCGGCTGGTGTTCCAGGCGGCGGCCGGACGGGTCGTGCTGGTCACCGACGCCGCCGCGTCCGCCGGGATGCCGCCCGGCACCTACGACCTGGGCGGGGAGCCCATCGAGATGCCCGCGGAGGGCCCGCCGCTCCGCGCCGACGGCACGATCGCCGGTTCCGCGCTGCGCCTGGACGAGGCGATCGCCAACGCCGTGCGGATCGGGGTGGACCCGGTCACCGCCGTCGACGCGGCCACCCGCGTGCCCGCCGACCTGATCGGCCGTCCCGACCTGGGCCGCGTCGCCCCCGGCGCCGCGGCCGACCTGGTGTGGCTGGACGAGGGGCACCGGGCGCGTGCCACCTGGATCGCGGGACATGAGGTGTACTCGAGAGATCGGCGGGGGGACGCGTGACGATGACCACCACCAGGATGCGCGCGGAGATCGGCGAGCAGCCCGAGGCGCTGCGCAGGACGATCGACGCGCTGCTGCCGCGCGTCCCCGACCTGGCCGCGCTGGCCGGGGAGACCCGGCAGGTGCTGTTCATCGCGCGCGGCTCGTCCGACAACGCCGCCGTGTACGGGCGGTACCTGGTGGAGTCGCACGCCGGGCGGCTCGCGTCGCTGGCGGCGCCGTCCATCGCCACCACCTACCGGGGCAGGCTGGACCTGGACGGGGTGCTGGCCGTCGCGATCAGCCAGTCCGGCAAGACCGAGGAGATCGTCGAGACCCTGGACTGGGCGGCCGGCTGCGGCGCCAGGACCGTCGCGATCACCAACGGGGAGGGCTCGCCGCTGGCGGAGAGCGCCGAGGTCGCGTTGATCACCGAGGCCGGGGCGGAGATCGCCGTCCCCGCCACCAAGACCTACACCACCCAGCTCGCCGCGCTCGCCGTCCTCGCGATCGGGCTGGGCGCCCAGGGAGGCGGCGGACCGGCCGGCGGGGGCGAACCGCTCGACATCGCCGACCTGCGCCGGGCGCCCGACGAGGTGGCCCGGCTGATCGAGCTGACCGAGGCGTCCGACCAGCTCCCCGAGATCGTGGCGGAACTGGCGGAGGTGCAGGGCACGGTGGTGTCCGGGCGCGGCATCGCGTTCGGCACCGCCCTGGAGCTCGCCCTCAAGATCAAAGAGGCGTGCTACCTGCACGCCATGGGACTGTCGTACGCCGATCTGCTGCACGGGCCCATCGCCGTGGTGGACGACCGGACCCCGGCGCTGCTGGTCGCGGCGGACTCCGGGCCGACCCTGCCGGGGACGGTGGCGCTGGCGCACCGGGTCCGCGACGCGGGCGCCCGAGCGTACGGTGTCGGTGGCGGGCCCGGGCTCGCCGCGGCCTGCTCGCGCGCGCTGCCCGGCCCGGACCTGCCCGAGTGGGTGGCGCCGCTGGGACTGATCGTCCCGGGGCAGATCCTGGTCGAGGCGCTGGCCCGCGGGCTCGGCGCCGACCCCGACGTTCCCCGAGGACTCAACAAGGTGACCCAGACCGACTGACGACCGGGATCGGATCCCCCTAACCCTCCGCAGGAGAGACCATGGACAAGGCCGAGGCCATCGTGAAGGCGCTGGGCGGCGCCGGCAACATCGTGGAGATCGAGCCCTGCGCCACCCGGCTCAGGACCGAGGTGTCCGATCCCGCCAAGGTGGACGACGCGGCGCTGAAGGCGGCGGGCGCCTACGGCGTGATGCGCAGCGGGCGGGTCGTCCAGGTCGTCGTCGGCCCCGAGGCCGACACGATCGCCAGCGACATCGAGGACATCCTCTGACCGGGGACGTCCACTGACCCTCCGCCCACCGAAGACCCCGCGGATACCCAACTCTCACCCTCAGTAACCCTCACCATCCCCTACCCCAGGGAGCCGTAGCGATGACGCGAGTTCTGTCGCCGGTCGGCGGCACGGCCGTCGGGCTTGCCGGCGTGCCCGACCTGGTGTTCGCCAAGGCCATGGTGGGTCCCGGCACGGCGATCGACCCCGTCAGGGAGCCCGGCGACGCGCTGGCCCCCGTGGACGGCACGATCGTCAAGCTGCACCCGCACGCGTACGTGGTCGTGGACGCCGAAGGCCACGGGGTCCTGGTCCACCTCGGCGTGGACACCGTCCAGCTCAAGGGGGAGGGCTTCGAGCTGCTCGCCACCGAGGGCGACCGGGTGGTGGCCGGCCAGCCGCTGGTCGCCTGGAACCCGGCCGCGATCGAGGCGGGCGGCCGTTCCCCCGTGACCGCCGTGGTGGCGCTGGACGCCGGCGAGGACGCGCTCAGCTCCGTGGTGGAGTCGGGCGCCGTCGAGAGGGGGGCCGAGCTTTTCGTCTGGAGCTGACGCAGCCGGGGGAGCCGCTGGTGCTGGTCCGCCCCGCCGCGGTGGTGTTCGACCTGGACGGGACGCTGATCGACACCGAGCCGCGCAGCCGAGTGGTGTGGACCTGGCTGTTCGATTCGCACGGGGTCGCCCACAACCCCGACCTGATCGCCTCGTTCGCGGGACGGCGCGGCAGGGACGTGCTGGCCGAGCTGCTGCACCTGTTCCCCGGCCGCACCGTCGACGAGCTGTTCCAGCAGGCGATCTCCTACCGGCACGGCCCGGACTCGCCCGCCGTCGCTCCCATCCCCGGCGCGGTCGAGTTGGTGCGGCGCCTGCGCGACGCGGGCGTCCCGCTGGGCGTGGCCACGTCGGGGCAGCGCGCGCACGTCGAGGGGATGCTGGAGGAGCTGGGCGTCCGGGACTGCTTCGGCGCCGTCGTCACCGCCGACGACGTGACCGCCGGCAAGCCCGACCCGGAACCCTTCCTGACCGCCTGCGCGCGGCTGGACGCGCCGCCGGAGCGGTCGGTGGGGTTCGAGGACGCGCCCGCGGGCGTGGACGCGGTGAAGGCCGCGGGCATGACCTGCGTCGGCGTCACCACCACGCTTCCGGCGCCGGCGCTGGCCGCCGCCGACCGCGTCGTGGCCGACCTGAGTGAAGTGGATGTTGTGCCGGGGCCCGCGCTGCGGGTACCGGGTGGCTGAGAGTGTGCCGAGACCCGGCGGTACCGACCTGCCGCCGGGAACTACCGAGGAGTTGCTGTGACCGAGCGTAACGTCAAGATCGAGTCCAGGGTGGGTCTGCACGCGCGGCCGGCCGCGTTGTTCGTGCAGACCGCCGCCAAGGCCCCGATGGACGTCACAGTGGCCAAGCGCGGGGGAACTCCCGTGAACGCCAAGAGCATCCTGGCCGTGCTGGGCCTCGACGCCCGCCACGGCGAGGAGGTCGTGATCGCCGCCGAGGGGGAGGGCGCCGACGACCTGCTCGACACCCTGGAGCGGCTGCTGAGCACCCCGGAGCCCGACGGTGCCTGACGGTTCCACGATGCCCCCCGTCCCGGGCCGGGGCCTGGGGTTGTTCCTGCGGGGCGCCGGCGTGAGCCCCGGGATCGGCGCCGGTCCCGTCCGTACCCTCGCGGGTGCCGTGCCCGAGCCCCCTGTCGGCGCCCGTCACGGCGGCGACGCCGCCGCCGAGAAGGCCGCGGCCGCCGCGGCGCTCGAAGCGGTGGCCGCCGACCTGGAGGAGCGCGGCGAACGGGCCGCCGCGCTCGGCAACAAGGACGGCCAGGAGGTGCTGGGCGCGCAGGCGCTGATGGCCCGCGACCCCGGCCTGGCCGACGGGGTGGCCGCCAAGATCGACAGCGGGCTGGCCGCCGCCCGCGCCGTGTTCGAGGCGTTCGGCACGTACCGGGACATGCTGGCGAGCGCCGGCGAGTACCTGGCCGCCCGGGTGAGCGACCTGGACGACATCCGCGACCGCACCGTGGCCAGGCTGATGGGCCTGCCGATACCGGGCGTGCCCGTGTCGGACACGCCGTTCGTGCTGGTCGCGCGGGATCTCGCGCCCGCCGACACGGCGCTGCTCGACCCGGAGCTGGTGGTCGCGTTCGTGACGGAGGAGGGCGGGCCCACCAGCCACACCGCCATCCTGGCCCGCACCATGGGCGTCCCCGCCGTGGTGGCGCTGGCCGGTGCGATGGAACTGGCCGAGGGCACCCGCGTGCTCGTGGACGGCGCCGCCGGGACGGTGCGCATCGACCCGTCCGAGGACGAGGTGCGGACGGCCCGCGACGCGTCCGCCGCCCGCGCGGCGCTCCTGCGCGAGTCCACCGGCCCGGGTGCCACCAAGGACGGTCACCGCGTCCCCCTGCTGGCCAACATCGGCGGCCCGAAGGACCTGGACGCCGCGCTCCACCACGGGGCGGAGGGGGTGGGCCTCTACCGCACCGAGTTCCTGTTCCTCGACCGCGCGACACTGCCCTCCGACGACGAGCAGGAGCGGGCGTACCGGACGGTCCTGGAGGCGTTCCCCGAGGGCCGCGTCGTCGTCCGGACGCTGGACGCGGGCGCCGACAAGCCCCTGGCCTTCCTGCCGCCGCCCGGCGAGGAGCCCAACCCGGCCCTCGGCGAGCGCGGTCTGCGCATGGCCAGGGCGTACCCGGACGTTCTGCAGGCGCAGCTCCGGGCCCTGGCCGCGGCGGCGTCCGGGCTGCCCGCCAGGCTGGAGGTCATGGCCCCGATGGTGACCGACGCCGACGAGGCGGCGTTCTTCGCCAAGGCGTGCCGCGCCGCCGGGATCGAGCGTCCGGGCATCATGGTGGAGGTGCCCGCCGCGGCGCTGCGCGCCCGCGACCTGGCCGCCGAGGTGGAGTTCTTCAGCATCGGCACCAACGACCTGACCCAGTACGCCTGTGCCGCCGACCGGCAGATCGGCGGCCTGGCCCCGTTCCAGGACCCGTGGCGGCCCGCCATCCTCGACCTGGTGGCGATGACCGCCGGCCCCGCGGCCGACGCGGGCCGTGGGTGCGGGGTGTGCGGCGAGGCCGCCGGGGATCCCGCGCTGGCCTGCGTGCTGGTCGGGCTGGGCGTGACGTCACTGTCGATGAGCGCGCCCTCCCTGCCCTTGGTACGGGCCGCGCTGGCCCGGCACACCTTGGACGAGTGCAAGCGCGCAGCGGCGGCGGCCCGCAAGGCCCGCACGGCGGGTGAGGCGAAGGACGCGGCCCGCGCCGAACTGCCTCTCCTCGCGGAGCTGGGACTCTAGGAAACGCGACGGCCGCCGGCTCATCCGACGATGAGCCAGCGGCCGCCGTCCTGCCTGAGGGTGTACGTGGACGCGAGCAGGCCGCCAGGACGGGCGGGCGCGGTCTTCCAGCGCAGCGTCGCGAAGTCCACGACGAGGTCGCCGGGCTGGGAACCCGGCCGGGCGGTGGGCACGGTCACGCCTCGCAGCGCGGTCAGGTCCTGGGGCCGTAGCCTGCTTCTGGCCTGGGCGAGCCCCGTGCGGCAGCCGCCCTCGGCGCCGAACAGGGTGCGCTCGTACTCGGGCGCGAGGTGCGCGCACACCCGGGCGTCACCGATCGCGATGCCGCGCAGGAATCTGAAGAGCGTCAGCCGCGCCGGGAACGTGTTACCTGGCGCGGCCGAGGCTTGCGTTGCCGCGCCCACGGAGGTCGGTGTCTCCAGGCCCGGCTCGGGTGTGAGCGGCGGCATGGTGACCTCGTCCGTCCCTCCGCACGCGGCGGTCGCCTGAACGAGGACGGCCGAGAGAGCCGCAACGCGGAACGCGCGTGACGCAAGGGATGGGCTGGGCACGGGGACCTCCGCGGGGAAGGTGCGAACCTCCGAGGATCCTCCCAGGGCGGGGAGCGCTCGTCCACCGGGCCTTCGTCACTTGTAGGTGAGGCCGTGCCCGACGGGCATGCCGCCCGCCCGCACAGGGAGCCGCCCGGTGGGCTTCACGACCCCGGCGATCACCTTGGCGAGGGCCCTGACCGCGGGCGCGCCGGAGGAGTAGGTGGCCAGCGCCGCGTCGGCCCGTCCGGCACGGTCGAGATCGTAGGGACGGCCCAGCGCCGCCACCACGACCGGCTTGGAGCCGAACGCCCGGACGCGGGCCGCGGTCGACGACCCGGCGTTCAGCGTGGTCAGGACGACGGCGTCCGCGCCGGCGTACGTCCCGCTGACCTTGACACCCGCGCGGCGCAGCGCGGCGCTCAGCGCCTCCTCGCGCGGGCCCGTCACGTAGACGGTGCGCTCGCGCAGCGGAAGCAGCCCGCCGTCGTTGCGGACGAGGGTCACGGCGCGCTCCGCTATCCGCTCGGCGGTGGCCCGGTGCGCGGCCGACCGGATGATCGCACGCGCGCGCCCCGGGTCGGCGGTGGTGCCGCGGAACAGCCCTCGCCGTTCCTTGAGCCGCAGGATCCGGCCGACGGCCTCGTCCAGCCGCTGCCGGCTGATCGTGCCGTCGCGGACGGCGCGCAGCACCGCGCGGTAGGCCACCGAAAGCCGGGGCGGCATGAGCAACTGGTCGGCGCCCGCGTTCACCGCGCGGACCGCCACGGCGGCGTCGCTGTACCGCACGCGCGCCCCCTGCATCCGGAGCGAGTCGGTGACGATCACGCCCTGGTGGCCGAGCCGGTCCCGCAGCAGCCCGGTCAGCACCTTCTTGGACAGCGTGGCCGGGTCGCCGGACCGGTCGAGCCCCGGGACGACGATGTGCGCCGACATGATCGCGTCCACCCCGCTCCGGATGGCGGCCTGGAACGGCGGCGCGTCCAGCCGTTCCCACTCGGCGCGGCTGTGCTTGATGACCGGCAGCCCGGTGTGGCTGTCGGTGGCGGTGTCGCCGTGCCCGGGGAAGTGCTTGGTGGTGGCCGCGACCCCCGCGGACTGGTAACCGGCGACGGCGGCCGGCACCATCCGCGCCACCAGGCCGGGGTCGGCGCCGAACGACCGGAGGCCGATCACCGGGTTCGCGGGGTTCACGTTGACGTCGGCCACCGGGGCGTAGTCCTGGTTGATGCCGACGGCGCGCAGCTCGGTGCCGGTCACCTGGGCGGCGGCGCGGGCGTCCTCCGGACGGCCGGTGGCGCCCAGCGCCATGTTCCCGGGGAACCTGGTCAGGAACGGAGCCCGGCTGACCAGGCCCTGCTCCTCGTCCACGCCGAGCAGCAGCGGCAGCTTGGACGAGCGTTGCAGCGCGTTGGACAGCGCCGCGGTCTTCTCCGGGCCGCCCGCGAGGTTGCCGGGGAAGTAGATCAGCCCGCCGACGTGATAGCGCTTGATCATCGCCGCCGCCTCGGCCGGGCCTTCGAAGGACGGCACGAACAGCTGACCGACCTTCTCCTCCGGCGACATCTCCGCGACGTAGCCGGGGATCCAGGCGCCGCTGGTGGGCGCGGGGGACCGGGGTGCCCTCCCGTCGGCCGGGGTCCGTGCCGTGCCGGAGGGACGTCCGTCGTCGGGCGCGCCGCCACCGCAGCCGGCCAGCGGCAGGACGACGGCCGCCACGGCCAGCGTGATCGATCGTGAGACGCGCACGGACCAGGCCCCCCGACATGGTCGCTTAACGACAGAGTCTCTGAAACGGCCCTGGAGACGTTAACCGCTCGTACAGCGTGTGTCGACCCGCGCCGCGCGCGTCAGCCGAGCTCAGGACAAGGCCGGAGCAAAGCTCTGGCAGGGAGAAGGCATGGGCGGCCCCACGGAAGGTGGGGTGGGATGCGGGGTCACTCGTCGCGCGGTGACGCGCGCGGTGTGGCGGCGGGGCCGGCCCGGGGGCGACATCCGGGACGGCTACCGCTGCGGCCGTGCCTCTTGGGCTTCGGCCGCCTCTAGAGGCCGAGCCTGCGCAGGGCCAGGGCGGCGGCGCCGCGAGCGCCGTCCCCGGCCGGGCAGGGCTCGGCGGCGAAACGGTCACGCAGCCCGGCGCGGACCGCCTCGGCGACGGGTCCTTCGCGCAGTACCGAGCCGTGCATGACCACGGGGGCGTACGGTTCGTTCAGTGCCGGGCGGACCGCGTCGACGTCCCGCAGCAGCACCTCGGCGGCCTCCGCGGTGATCCGCAGCGCCACCGGATCACCCGCGGCCGCGGCGGCCGCGACCACCGGGCCGAGACGGCCCAGCGCCGCGGGCGGGCGGCCGTACACCTCTTTGATGATCGCCTGGGCGAGTTGCGGGTTGGGCGGATGGGCCGGCGCGACCGGCCCGTCCACCCGGTCGGGCGGCGGACCGCCCGGACCGGCGGCCGGGTGACCGCGGGGCGGCTGGCCGCGGGCCGCGTGGCCGAGCGCGTCCCCATCTGGCGGATGGGGCTCGTCCGGCTCCAGTACCGCGGTTCCCGCGCCGCGGCCCAGGGACGCCGGTGCGGGAACGGGGACGGGTGCTGGGTGGTAGGGACGTGGACCGGGGGCGAGCGCGGCGCCGCCATGGCCTACCGCGGCCGCTCCATGGCCAGGAGGGTGGCCGGAGTGACCGAGGTGGCCGGTGTGGCCGGAGCCCGGCGGTGACGGGGCGGACAGGGACGCCGGCCCGCGGTGGTGCCGCGGGCGGCGCCTGGCCGCGTCCAGCTCCTGGACGACCGCGGCGCCGAGCAGCGCGCGCGGCACCGCCTCGGTCAGCAGCGTCGGGGAGCCCCGGCCGTCGTAGGCGGCCAGGGCGGCCCGGACCGCCTCCCTGCCCAGCCAGACGGCCGATCCCTCGTCCCCGACCAGCCAGCCGTAGCCGTCGGCGCGCTGCACGATCGCGCCGTCACTGATCACCGCGGCGCCCGCGCCGGTGCCGGAGAACACCACGATGCCCTTGGAGGCGGTGGTCCCGGCGGCGAAGGCGACCGCGATGTCGGTCACGACGGCGGGCGAGCCGCGCAGACCTGCGGCGTTCCAGGCGCACCGCGCGGCGGCGACCGCGGCGGGACGTCCCGCCGAGCCCGCGCCGGCGATGCCGAAGACGCCACCGATCACCTGGGAACGATCCACGTCACCGAGCGCCTGCCGCAGGGCCGTGGCCAGCGCCATCGCGGCGTCGCCCCCGGAGTTGGGGTTGGCGCCGGGACCGGTTCCCGAACCGGCCTCGGCGCCCCCGAGCGTTAGTACGACACAGCGGGTTTTCGTGCCACCCGCGTCTATGCCGATCACGTATGGACCGGCCAAATGGGTCAACACATGGCGACCGTAGCCTTTTCTACCGTTGACGCGACATCCTCCATGTAAGAAAATTTCTTCCATGAGGAAACCCACCGGCCCCGAGCCGGGGAGCGCCGGGGACCCGGCCGCGCTCAGGACACCGGTGTCGCCATCCGCCCCCTCCAGGGAGACACCCCCCGAGGCGGCCAGGGACGCGACGCCTTTGAGCACCGTCGTCAGGGTGCGCTCCCTGCTCCCATCACTGCCTCCCGCCGAGCGGCGGGTCGCGCAGCGCGTCATCGACGACCCCGAGGGGGTCGCGAACTCCACCATCACCGAGCTCGCCCAGGCATGCGGCACCTCCGAGACCACGGTCATCAGGTTCTGCCGGGCGATCGGCTTCCACGGTTACCCGGAGCTGCGGCTCACCCTGGCCACCGAGGCGGGCCGCGCGCAGAGCGCCACCGGCGGCCGGGTCATCGGCAGCGACATCAGTCCCGACGACTCCCTTGAGCAGATCGTGGAGAAGGTCACCTTCGCCGACGCGCGCGCGGTGGAGGAGACCGCCGCGCAGCTCGACATCAAGATGCTCGAACAGGTCGTGGACGCGGTCGTGGCCGCCGACCGCGTCGACGTCTACGGGGTCGGCGCCAGCGCCTTCGTCGCGGCGGACTTCCAGCAGAAACTGCACCGCATCGGCAGAGTGTGCAGCGCGTGGTCCGACGCCCACATCATGCTCACCAGCGCCGCGGTACTGGGCCCTGGGGACGTCGCGCTGGGCATCTCGCACACCGGCGCCACCGTCGAGACCATCGACGCCCTGGAGGTGGCCAAGGCCAAGGGCGTGACGACCGTGGCCCTGACCAACTTCCCGAAATCGCCCATCGCCGAGGTGGCCGACCTCATCCTCACCACGGCGGCCAGGGAGACCACGTTCCGCTCGGGCGCGACCGCCAGCCGGCTGGCGCAGCTGACGGTGGTCGACTGCGTGTTCGTCGGCGTGGCCCAGCGCACGTACGGGCCGACCCGCAAGGCGCTGGAGGCCACCTTCGAGGCCGTCCGCGGCCGCACCGTCCGACCCGACCGGAGGCGTCGTTGATCGACACTGACCTGCCCACCGAGGGGCGCAACCCGCGCACCCTCGACGTCGACACGCTGCCCACGCTGGAGGTGCTCCGCCGCATCAACGCCGAGGACGCGACGGTGCCGCTGGCGGTGGAGTCCGTGCTGCCGGAGATCGCCCGGCTGGTGGATCTGGCGGTCGTCGCGCTGCGCGGCGGCGGCCGGGTGCACTACTTCGGCGCCGGCACCTCAGGCAGGCTGGCCGTGCTGGACGCGGCCGAGCTGCCGCCCACGTTCGGAATCTGGGGCCGGGTGGTGGCGCACAACGCCGGGGGCTTCGGCGCGCTGTCCCAGGCCGTCTCGGAGGTCGAGGACGACCTGGACCTCGGCGCCAGGGACGCCGCCGAGGTGCAGCCGGGCGACATCGCCATCGGCATCGCGGCCAGCGGGCGCACCCCCTACGTGCTGGGGGCGCTGCGGGCGTCCACGGCGGTCGGCGCGCGAACCGCGCTGATCAGCTGCAACCCGCGCACGCCGCACGGGGACGAGGTGGAGGTGCACATCGCGCTGGCCACCGGGCCCGAGGTGATCAGCGGATCCACCCGGATGAAGGCGGGCACCGCCACCAAGCTGGTGCTCAACTCCTTCTCCACCACGCTGATGATCAGGATGGGCCGCACCTACTCCAACCTGATGGTGAGCGTGAACGCGCTCAACTCCAAGCTGCGCGCCCGGCTGGTGCGCATTCTCACCGAGGCGACCGGGATGGACGCCATGACCTGTGAGAACGCGCTGGTCGAGGCCGGGGGGGACACCCGCGTGGCGCTGGTCTCGCTGCTCGGCGAGGTCCCGGCCGCGCGCGCGACGGTCGTTCTGGAGGAGACCGACGGCGGCGTCAGGGAGGCGCTGCAGCGGCTCAGGTCGGCCTGAGGCCGGCCGGGCCCACCGGGGGCCGAACGGGGATCCAAGGGGGTATGCCCGGCTCGCTCCGAGCCCTTGATCGGGCACTGTGAGCGAGCACTGTGATCGAGTCCGGTGATCGAGCGCGTGATCATGTGGCCGCCACCGCCGCCGGTTGCGTGATCACGGCCTCCGGTGCGGCCGGGAACGGGCATCGCTTACCATCGCCCCGTGAGCGTCGATTCCGCCCAACCCCCGGCCAACCACGTCAAAGCAGTCATCACCGACTGGGGTGGCGTGCTGACCTCCCCGCTGAAGGAGGCGATCGCCGTCTGGCTGGCCGCCGAGCGGATCGACCCCGAGCGCTACCGGACGGTGATGCGCGCGTGGGTCACCGGAGCCTACGGCAGCGGCGGCCCCAGCCCCGTGCACGGGCTGGAGGACGGCAGCCTCCAGGTCGCCGAGTTCGAGCGGCTGCTGGCCGCCGAGCTGGTGACCGTGGACGGCGGCCCGGTCGCGGCCGAGGGCCTGATCAACCGGATGTTCGGCGCGTTCGCCCCGGTCGAGCCCATGTACGAGGCGCTGCGCACCGCACGCGCCGCCGGGCTGCGCACCGCGCTGCTGTCCAACTCCTGGGGCAACGACTACCCGCGCGACCTGTTCGCCGACCTGTTCGACGCCGTGGTGATCTCCGCGGAGGTCGGCATGCGCAAGCCGGACGAGCGCATCTTCCGGCACGCCCTCGACCTGGTGGGGCTGCCCGCCGAGCAGTGCGTGTTCATCGACGACATCGAGCACAACATCGCCGCCGCCCGCGCCCTGGGCATGCGGGCCATCCACCACACCGCCGTGGACACGACCCTCACCGGCCTGCGGGCCATGGGGCTGCCCGTCTGACCCGCCCAGGGGACGGCCTGCGCACCGGCCGGTGCGCTGATCTGGCAGACTGCCGAGCGTCATGCGCGTCTACGTCCCGTCCACGCTCACCGGCCTCGCCCGCGTCCTGGCGGACAAGGAGGTCGGGCCCGCGCCGCTCGCCGCGTACGCGGTGACGCCCGCGCTGCGCGAGTGGTACGCGTCGGGCGATCTCGAGGAGCTGGAGTACGCGGCGATGACCGCCGCCGCCCGCGCCTCGCTGCGGCTGCTGGCCGCCGAGCCGGAGGCCCCCGCGCGGCGGGTCGTCCTGGCCGCCGAGGTCCCCGACGAGCTGGTCCGCGCCGGGTCCGGTGACCGGTTCGACGAGCAGACCCGGGCCCTCGTCCAGGTGACCGAGCCGATCCCGTGGCGCGCGATCGCCTCCGGCCATGTGGACGACGAGTCCGCCGTCCCCGACGTCCGGGCGGCCGTCCAGGCCGTGCCGGCCGCCGACAAGGGCGACGAGGACGCCCGCTTCACCGTCGACGGCGCCGAGGGGCACGAGCTGCTCTGGTACGCCACCCAGGAGCTGGAGCACCTGGTCCCCTGACCGTCCGCTGATTTCGAGGGGTCCTCCCGTGGGTATTCCTGGCGTGCCGGCCGGAACATCCAGGGAGCGAAGATGGACGCCGTAGTCACCGTGCCCGAACCGGCGAACGAGCCGGTCAAGCCGTACGCGCCCGGCAGCCCCGAACGGGCCGCCCTGGAGGCGAGGATCAAGGAACTGGGCGGCGGGCAGACCGAGCTGACCATGACGATCGGCGGCGAGCGCAGGCTCGGCGGCGGCGAGCCGATCGAGGTCGTCCAGCCGCACGACCGCAGGCGCGTGCTCGGGCGGATGGGCAACGCCACCGGGCAGGACGTGCTGGCGGCGATCGAGGCGGCCCGCGCGGCGGCGCCGGGATGGCGCGCGATGCCGTTCGAGGACAGGGCGGCGATCCTGCTGCGGGCCGCCGATCTGCTGTCCGGGCCGTGGCGGGCCACGATCAACGCCGCCACCATCCTGGGCCAGTCCAAGTCCGTGCACCAGGCGGAGATCGACGCCGCCTGCGAGCTGATCGACTTCTGGCGGTTCAACGTCTCCTACGCGCGGCGGCTGCTGGCCGACCAGCCGATCTCGTCCGCCGGGGTGTGGAACCGGATGGACTACCGCCCGCTGGAGGGCTTCGTCGTCGCCATCACCCCGTTCAACTTCACCGCGATCGCGGGCAACCTGCCGACCGCGCCGGCGCTGATGGGCAACGTGGTGATCTGGAAGCCGTCGCCCACCCAGCAGTTGGCCGCGCACCACACGATGCGGCTGCTGGAGGAGGCGGGCCTGCCGCCCGGCGTGATCAACCTGGTGACCGGGGACGGCCGAGCGGTGTCGGAGGTGGCGCTGCGCCACTTCGACCTGGCCGGGATCCACTTCACCGGGAGCACCACCACGTTCCAGCACCTGTGGCGGACGGTGGGCGAGAACATCTCCGGCTACAGGAGCTACCCGAGGCTGGTGGGCGAGACCGGCGGCAAGGACTTCGTGGTCGCGCATCCGTCCGCCGACCTCGCGGTACTGAAGACGGCGCTGGTCAGGGGCGCGTTCGAGTATCAGGGGCAGAAGTGCTCGGCCGTGTCCCGCGCGTACGTGCCGCGCTCGATCTGGAACCGCATGCGGGACGACTTCTGCGACGAGGTCAAGTCCCTCCCCATGGGCAACGTCGCCGCCGACCTGTCCCTGTTCCTGGGGGCGGTGATCGACGACCGGGCGTTCGCCAAGCACCGGCGGGCGCTGGAGCGGGCCCGCGCCGTCGACACCGTGAAGGTGCTGACCGGCGGGACGCTGGACGACTCCGAGGGCTGGTTCGTCCAGCCGACCGTGCTGGAGTGCGGCGATCCCGAGGACGAGATCTTCGTCAAGGAGTACTTCGGCCCCATCCTGGGCGTGCACGTCTACGAGGACGCCGAGTACGACGCCATGCTGGACCAGATGGAGAGCGTCGCCGATTACGCGCTGACCGGCGCGATCGTCGCGCGGGACCGGGTGGCGATCGCCGACGCCACCGAGCGGCTGCGGTTCGCGGCCGGCAACTTCTACATCAACGACAAGCCCACCGGCTCGATCGTCGGCCAGCAGCCGTTCGGCGGCGCCCGTGCCAGCGGCACCAACGACAAGGCCGGGTCGATCGTCAACCTGACCCGCTGGGTCGGCATGCGCTCGATCAAGGAGACCTTCGTCCCCCCGACCGACCATCGCTACCCCCACATGGGGCGCTGACCGGACACCCGTACCCGCCTTGGCGCCCGCCTTGCGGTAATCGGGCGCCAGGGCCGACGATATGCTCGCCCGTACCCGGAAGGCGTACGGGCAAGCCGCGGCGGCACCGCCGCGCCGCCCTCCGATGCGCATGGGAACGGGATGACGACGCTGAACCGTCTGGTGCTGTGGAACATCGATCACACGCTCGTGGACGTCGGACGGGTCACCCGGGAGGTCTACGCCGAGGCGTTCCAGCGGACCATCGGGCGCCCGCTGGTGCGGCTCGCCCCCACCCCCGGCCGCACCGAGTCGGAGATCATCTTCGAGACGCTGGCGTTCAACGACGTGGTCACCACCGACGACCATCTGCCCGCCTTCATGCGGGCGTTGGCCGAGGCGTTCGCGACCCGCCGGGCGGACCTGAAAACGCACGGGCGGGTGCTGGCGGGGGCCAGGGAGACGCTGGACGCGCTGGGACGGCTGCCCGACACCGCGCAGTCGGTGCTGACCGGCTCGATCGAGCCGAACGCGGTGCTGAAGGTGACCGAACTCGGCCTGGCCGACCGGCTGGACCTGGAGGTCGGCGGCTACGAGAACGGCGTCTACAGCAAGGCCGCGCTGCTGGAGCTGGCGCGCAGCAGGGCGGGCGCGAAGAACGGCGTCCAGTACGGGGAGTCGGCGACCGTCTACATCGCCGACTCGCCGCGGGACGTGCAGGCCGCGCACATCGCCCGGTCGCCGATCATCGCGGTGGCGACCGGCAGCGCGACCGCCGCGGAGCTGCGCGGCGCGGGGGCCGACGTGGTGCTGCCGACCCTGGCCGACACCGACGCCGTGGTCCGCGCCGTCCTGGAACTGACGGGGCGCTGACGGGGCGCCGGCGGCCGCGGACCCGCCGAGATCGCCCGGGGTGCGCGCATCATATCCTCGGCACGATGCTGGAAGGGCGAAGGGACGATCATGTCACGTGGTCATGAGGTTGCCGAGGGCACGCTGCTGTGGGAGCCGTCGGAGGAGGTCGTCGCCAACGCGCGGGTGACCCGCTTCATGCGCTGGCTGCGGGACCGTGGCGTGCGGGCCGAGTCCTACGACGAGCTGTGGCGCTGGTCGGTGACCGGGATCGACGCGTTCTGGGACGCGCTGTGGACGTACTTCGAGGTCGTCGGCGAGCGCGGCGACGGCCCGGTGCGCACCGGCGGGCCCATGCCGGTGGACGGGCTGCGGTGGTTCCCGGGCGCGACCCTCAACTACGCCGCGAACGCGCTGCGGCACGCCCAGGCCGACCCGGACGGCACCGCGGTGATCTTCCGTTCCGACGCGGGCGGGCACCGCGTCCTGTCGGGCCGCGAGCTGTGCCTCCAGGTCGCGGAGGTCCGCGCCGGGCTGGCCGAGCTGGGCGTCGGCAAGGGCGACCGGGTCGCGGCCTACCTGCCCAGCATCCCCGAGACGCTGATCTGCTTCCTGGCCACCGCCTCGCTCGGCGCGATCTGGTCGTCCTGCTCGCCCGACTTCGGCTCGGCCTCGGTCATCGACCGGTTCGCCCAGATCGAGCCCAAGGTGCTGGTCGCCGTGGACGGCTACGGCTACAACGGCAAGCGGTTCGACCGGCGCGAGGTCGTCGCGGAGATCGAGGCGGCGCTGCCCACGCTGGCCGCGACCGTCCTGATCCCATACCTGGACCCGGCCTCCACCCCGGACGGCCTCCGCGTCGGCATGCGCTGGGCCGACCTGCCCAAGCCCGACCGGGACGAGCTGGAGTTCGAGCCCGTCCCCTTCGACCACCCGCTGTGGGTGGTCTACTCGTCCGGGACGACCGGGCTGCCCAAGCCGATCGTGCATGGGCACGGCGGGGTCGTCCTCGAACACTTCAAGGCCCTCACCTTCCATCAGGACCTGGGGCCCGGAGACGTTTTCTTCTGGTACACCACCACCGGCTGGATGATGTGGAACTACCTCATCGGCGGCCTGCTGGTGGGCTCCACCGTCGTCCTGTACGACGGCGCGCCCCTCGACCTGTGGAAGATGGCCGCCGACACGGGCGTCACCTACATGGGCGTGGGCGCGCCCTACATCACCGCCTGCGCCAAGCGGAACGAGCGCCCAGGACAGGAGTACGACCTGTCGCGGCTGCGCGGCATCGGCTCCACCGGGTCGCCGCTGCCCCCGGAGGGGTTCGCCTGGGTGTACGAGGCGGTCGGCAAGGACCTGCTCCTCGGCTCCATCTCCGGCGGCACCGACGTGTGCACCGGCTTCGTCGGCCCGTCCCCGCTGCTGCCCCTGTACGCGGGCGTCATCCAGTGCCGTGGCCTGGGCGCCAAGGTCGAGGCGTACGGCGACGACGGCAAGCCCGTCATCGACGAGGTCGGGGAACTGGTCATCACGGAGCCCATGCCGTCGATGCCGGTGTTCTTCTGGGGCGACGACGACGGCGCGCGCTACCGCGAGTCGTACTTCGAGACGTTCCCCGGCGTATGGCGGCACGGCGACTGGATCAAGATCCGCCCGGACGGCGGCTGCGTGATCTACGGGCGGTCCGACTCGACGCTCAACCGGGGCGGGGTGCGGATGGGCACCGCCGACTTCTACCGCGTGGTGGAGGCGTTCCCCGAGATCGCCGACAGCCTGGTCATCGACACCGGGCGGCTGGGCGAGGAGGGGCGGCTGGTCCTGTACGTCCAGCCCGCCGAGGGCGCGGAGCTGACCGAGGAGCTGATCGCCCGGCTCAGGCGGGAGTTGCGCTCGGCGCTGTCGCCACGCCACGTCCCGGACGAGATCCACCGGGTGCCGGGGGTCCCGCGTACGCTGTCGGGCAAGAAGCTGGAGGTGCCGGTCCGCAGGATCCTCCAGGGGACCCCGGTCGAGAAGGCCGCCAACCGCGACTCGCTCGCCAACCCCGAGGTCCTCGACCACTACGTTCCCTGACGCCTCTCCGGTGCCGGTGAGATCCGAACCGCTCAATTCCCTCGGTGATCACGAGAGGCATGGAATGATGTCCCGGTCACCGGGTATGTGCGGCTTCGGCCGGTGCATGGGTTCTCGGGTCCGGTGAACTCGCCCCGGGTTCGGGGCGTCCCACAATCAGGGGATCGGTCTGCGCCGACCGGGACCGGTCCGGTTCGGCGACCCGGTTCCGTCGGGTCCAGAGAGGGCGGTCTGACGCATGGAGGTTGCGGCGCTGCGTTCCGGCGATCCGGAACGCCTCGGGCCGTACGCCCTGATCGGCCGCATCGGCGAGGGCGGCCAGGGCACCGTGTTCCTCGCCGAGGACGGGCGGGGCTCGCGGGTCGCGCTCAAGCTGCTGCACTCCGAGCTGACCTCCGACGACAAGGCGCGCGCCCGGTTCCTGCGCGAGCTGGAGGTGGCCAAGAAGGTCGCGCCGTTCTGCACCGCGCAGGTGCTGGACGCCGACGCCGACGGCGACCGCCCCTACATCGTCAGCGAGTACGTCCCCGGCCCGTCCCTCAACGAGCTGGTGCTCTCGCAGGGGCCGCTGAGCGGCGCCGCGCTGGAACGGCTGGCGGTCGGCACCGCCACGGCGCTGGCGGCGATCCACCAGGCCGAGATCATCCACCGCGACTTCAAGCCGCACAACGTGCTGATCGGCGTCGACGGGCCGCGCCTGATCGACTTCGGGGTGGCCCGCGCGATCAGCGGCGCCACCACGCTGACCAGCAAGGTGATCGGCACCCCCTCGTACATGGCGCCCGAGCAGTTGCAGGGCGACGAGATCGGGCCCCCGGCCGACGTGTTCTGCTGGGCGGCCACGCTGGTCTTCGCCGCGACGGGCGAGCCGCCGTTCGGGCAGGACACCATCCCGGCCGTCATCAACCGGATCCTGCACAACGAGCCCGAGCTGGGCGACCTGGACGGGCCGCTGCGCGACCTGGTCGTCGACTGCCTGGACAAGGAGCCGGCCAACCGTCCCGACGCGCAGCAGTTGCTGATGCGGCTGCTCGGTCACCAGACGGCGCCCGCGCCCGCCGCCGGGCTGCGCGAGCCCGCCGGCGCCGCCGCGGGGGCCGGCGAGGCGGCGGACGCGACGGCGATGCTGGCCGCCGGCAGCGTGCTGGCCGCCGAGCTCGGCGACGACGAGGCGTTCACCGCCGTGTCGTCCCGCCCCCGCGCCACGGTCGGCACCGGCCACCGGCTGGAGTTCGACGAGACCGCGGGGTCCGGCGAGTACGAGACCGGGCCGCGGGACGGCGGCGACGATCCCTGGGACTCGCGCGAGGTCGCCGATGTGATCGAGGCCACCGAGTTCGACGACTGGCCCGACCCGCCGGTCCGGTCCCGCGACACCGGTGAGCACGCGGTCGGCCCCCACCCGTCGTCCTCGGCGGAATGGGCCGTGCAGAACACGCAGCCCCGCGAGGTCGCCGGTGGCGGCGGGAGCAGGCTCCGCCAGGCGGTGTCGAGCCCGCGCCGCGCCGCCGCGGTCGCCGGCGCGGCCGCGTCGGTCGTCACCATCGCGGTCGTCTCGATGGTGATCGCCCTGAACGGCGGCGAGGACGGCAAGACCGGGCATCCGGTCAACGACTGGCAGCCGCCCCCGTCCGCCAGCGTGTCCCCCAGCGTCGAGCCGTCCCTGCCCGTCGAGGAGACGCCGGTGCGGCAGCCCATGCCGACCTACCGGCCGCCGTCCGAGACGCCGACGCCCTCGCCGTCCGTCTCGGCGACCCCGACGCCGAGCGACGAGCCGTCCAGCCCCGATCCGGAGCCGAGCGTGACGCCGACGCAGACGACTCCGACACCTCCGGACGAATGCCCCGAGCCGCCCCCGCAGGAAGGATGTTGACCCCCCGCGGGTCGATGCCTCCCGGTCGGCTTTGGGTCGGTTCATGGCTACGCTTGCGCAGTGAGCGGCGCCACAACGGGGTGGCGAGGGGCTTCAAGGGGAGTTGTTGATGGTCGGCAAGCTCGATCAGGCGAAGGACGACCTGCTCCGGCGGGCGGCGGAGACATGCGCGCAGCGCCGGGGAGGGCGGCGCGGCGAGGTGCCGGAGGCGGTCGAGTACCTACGGCTCTACTACCGCAACGTGGCGCCGGAGGACCTGCTCTCGCGCGACCCGGCCGACGTCGGCGGGCCCGCGATGGCGCACCGGCTCCTCGGCGAGGAGCGGCCGCAGGGCCGCGCCAAGGTGCGGATCTTCACGCCGACGCTGGAGGAGCACGGCTGGGACCCCGGGCACACCGTCGTGCAGGTGGTCACCGACGACATGCCGTTCCTGGTCGACTCGGTGACCATGGAGCTGAACCGGCACCAGCTCACCACCCACCTGATCGTCCACCCGCTGCTCGGGGTGGACCGGGACGTGACCGGCAGGCTCAAGGCGTTCCGGCACAAGATGGCCAGCGACCACGACCTCGACGAGTCGTGGATCCACATCGAGGTGGACCGTACCAGCGACCGGGCGCGCCTGGACGAGCTGGAGCGCGACCTGCTGCGCGTGCTGAACGACGTGCGGGTCGCGGTCGAGGACGAGCAGAAGATGCGGTCGCGGGCCGGTGAGATCGCGCTGCGCATCCAGGAGGAGCCGCCGCCGCTGCCGGAGGCCGAGCTCGCCGAGGGCGTCGAGCTGCTGGACTGGCTGGCCGACGGCCACTTCACCTTCCTCGGCTACCGCGACTACACCCTCAGCGACGACGGCGCGGCGCTGAAGCCGGAGCCGGGCACCGGCCTGGGCCTGCTGCGCAGCGACAAGCGCGAGTCCGACAGCTTCGCCGCGCTGCCCCCCGAGGTCAGGGCCAGGGCCACGGAGAAGCGGCTGCTGGTGCTGACCAAGGCCAACTCGCGGTCGACCGTGCACCGTCCCACCTACCTGGACTACATCGGCGTCAAGAAGTTCGACGCCAAGGGCGAGGTGGTGGGCGAGCGCCGCTTCCTGGGCCTGTTCACGCACGTCGCCTACAGCGAGTCGATCGCCAACGTCCCGGTGCTGAAGAAGAAGCTGGCCGAGGTGCTGGAGCGCGCGGAGTTCACCGCCGACAGCTACGACGGCCAGGACCTGATCGAGATACTGGAGAGCTACCCGCGCGACGAGCTGTTCCAGATCTCGGTGGACGACCTGCTGCCCATCGCGATCGGCGTGCTGCGGCTGCGCGACCGCCGCCGGCTCAAGCTGTTCCTGCGCAAGGACCTGTACGGGCGGTTCATGTCCTGCATGGTCTACCTCCCGCGCGACCGCTACACCACCCAGGTCCGGCTGCGCATCCAGGAGATCCTGCGCAGCGCGTTCGCCGGCGTCAGCGTCGACTACAGCGCCAACGTGACCGAGTCGGTCCTGGCCAGGCTGCACGTGGTGGTGCGCGGCGAGCGCGGCCGGCCGCTGCCGGACGTGGACGCCGACGAGCTGGAGACCCGGCTGGCCGCGGCGACCCGCTCCTGGGCCGACGACCTGGCCGACGCCATCGTCGAGCAGTGCGGCGAGGAGCAGGCCGGGCTGCTCACCCGCCGGTACGCGGAGGCGTTCCCCGAGGGCTACAAGGCCGACTTCCCCGCCCGTACCGCCGTCGCCGACCTCAAGCGGCTGGACGGGCTCGGCGCCGACCACGACACCTCGATCAACCTCTACGAGCCGTACGGCGCGGCGCCGGGCGAGCGGCGGCTGAAGATCTACCGGCTGGGCGAGCCGATCTCGCTGTCCCAGATCCTGCCGCTGCTGCAGAACATGGGCGTCGAGGTGATCGACGAGCGGCCGTACGAGATCATCCCGCGCGCCCCCCGCATCGAAGCGAGGAGCGGCGAGTCGGCCTCCACCGGGTCGGCGGGGTCGTCCTCCCAGGCGCTCGAACGGGAACGGGCGTGGATCTACGACCTCGGGCTGCGCTACCGGCCGCCGGAGGGCATCCCGGACGAGACCGCCAAGGAACTGTTCCAGGACGCGTTCACCGCGCTGTGGCAGGGCCAGATCGAGAACGACGGGTTCAACGCGCTCGTCCTGCATGTGGGGCTCACCTGGCGGCAGGCGATGATCCTGCGCGCCTACGCGCTCTACCTGCGGCAGACCGGCAACGCGTTCTCCAAGCGCTACTTCGAGCAGGTGCTGCTGCGCAACCCCGCCATCACCCGGCTGCTGGTCAGGCTGTGGGAGAGCCGCCTCGACCCGGCGCTGGCCGATGGCGAGGCCGAGCGCAGCGCGGGGATCGCCGAGGAGCTGGACGGCAGGCTGGAGGACGTCGCCAGCCTCGACGAGGACCGCATCCTGCGCGCCTACCGGTCGATGATCAACGCGACCCTGCGCACCAACTACTACCAGCGCAAGCCGTACCTGTCGCTGAAGTTCGACCCGTCGCTGATCCCGGACCTGCCCGAGCCCCGGCCCAAGTACGAGGTCTTCGTGTACTCGCCCCGGGTGGAGGGCGTCCACCTGCGGTTCGGATCGGTGGCCCGCGGCGGGCTGCGCTGGTCCGACCGGCGCGAGGACTTCCGCACCGAGATCCTCGGGCTGGTCAAGGCCCAGGCGGTGAAGAACACCGTGATCGTCCCCGCCGGGGCCAAGGGCGGGTTCGTCGGCAAGCAGCTGCCCGACCCGTCCGCCGACCGCGAGGCGTTCATGCGGGCGGGCATCGCCTGCTACAAGGACTTCATCTCCGGCCTGCTGGACATCACCGACAACATGGTGGACGGCAAGGTGGTGCCGCCGCCCGACGTCGTCAGGCACGACGGCGACGACACCTACCTGGTGGTCGCCGCCGACAAGGGCACCGCCAGCTTCTCCGACATCGCCAACGAGGTCGCCGCGTCCTACGGGTTCTGGCTGGGCGACGCGTTCGCCTCCGGCGGCTCGGTCGGCTACGACCACAAGGCGATGGGGATCACCGCCCGCGGCGCCTGGGAGTCGGTCAAGTACCTGTTCCGCTCGCTGGGCAAGGACGTCCAGAACGAGGACTTCACGGTGGTCGGCATCGGCGACATGTCCGGCGACGTCTTCGGCAACGGGATGCTGCTGTCCAAGCACATCAAGCTGGTCGCCGCGTTCGACCACCGGCACGTGTTCATCGACCCCGATCCCGACCCGGCCCGCTCCTTCGCCGAACGGGAACGCCTCTTCAAGCTGCCCCGCAGCTCCTGGGAGGACTACGACGCCTCGCTGATCTCCAAGGGCGGCGGGGTGTTCCCGCGCAGCGCCAAGTCCATCCGGCTCACCCCGGAGATGCGGGCGGCGCTGGGGATCGGCGGCGACGTCACGGCGATGACCCCCTACGAGCTGATCCGCGCCGCCCTGTGCGCCCCGGTGGACCTGCTCTGGAACGGCGGCATCGGCACCTACGTCAAGGCGTCCACCGAGAACAACGCCGACGTGGGCGACAAGGCCAACGACCCGGTGCGCGCCAACGCCTCCGACCTGCGCTGCAAGGTGATCGGCGAAGGCGGCAACCTCGGCCTCACCCAGCTCGCCCGGATCGAGTTCGCGCGCGGCGGCGGGCTGGTCAACACCGACTTCATCGACAACTCCGCCGGGGTCGACACCTCCGACCACGAGGTCAACATCAAGATCCTGCTGGACCAGGCCGTCCGGGACGGGGAGCTGACCGGCAAGCAGCGCGACACCCTGCTCTACGAGATGACCGACGAGGTCGCCGACCTGGTGCTGCGCGACAACTACGCGCAGAACGTCGTGCTGGCCGCCGCCCGCGCGCAGGCCGCGTCCATGCTGCACGTCCACGCCCGCTACCTGCGCAAGCTGGAGCGGGACGGCGACATCAACCGGCGCCTGGAGTTCCTGCCCGACGACAAGGCGCTGGCCGAGCGCCGCCAGGCCGGCCTGGGCCTCACCGGGCCGGAGTTCTCCGTCCTGCTGGCCTACGGCAAGCTCACCCTGGACGCCCAGCTGATCGCCTCCAACCTGCCCGACGACCCGTACCTGGAGTCGTGGCTGGTGGACTACTTCCCGTCCCCGCTGCGCGAACGGTTCCGCTCGTACATGGACCGGCACCCGCTGCGCCGCGAGATCATCACCACCGCGGTGGTGAACGACGTGATCAACAACAGCGGGATCACCTTCGGCTTCCGGATCAGCGAGGAGACCGGGGCGTCCGCCCCGGACATCGCCCGCGCCTACCTGGTGGCCCGCGAGGTCTTCGACATGCCGCGGTTCTGGCGGTCCGTGGAGGGCCTGGCCCACCAGGTGGACGAGTCCACCCAGATCAGGATGCTGCTGGAGGCCCGCAAGCTGACCGAGCGCGGCGCCCGCTGGCTGCTGTACAACCGGCGGCCCCCGTTCGACATCCGGGAGAACATCGACTTCTTCGCCGAAGGCGCCGTGACCCTCGGCGGGCGGCTGCCCGAGCTGCTGACGGGACTCGACCTGACCGCCTTCGAGCAGCGCCGGGACGAGTTCGCCGAGCGCGGCGTCCCGCGGGAGCTGGCCGAGCAGGTCGCGATGCTGGTGCCCGCGTTCTCCACCTTCGACCTGGTGGCGATCGCCCACGAGATCGGCCGTCCCGTCGAGGAGGTCGCCGAGGTCTACTTCGTCCTGGCCGAGCGCCTGCAACTGTCCCGGCTCCGCGAGCGCATCATCGCCCTGCCGCGCGACGACCGCTGGCGCTCCATGGCGCGCTCGGCGCTACGGGACGACCTGTACGCGGCGCACGCGGCCCTCACCCGCGACGTGCTGGTCACCAGCGAGCCGGGGGCCAGGCCGGAGGACCGCCTGGTCCTCTGGGCGGACAAGAACCGCACCGCGGTCAACCGCGCGCAGCAGACCCTTTCGGAGATCTGGGAGAGCGACAGCTTCGACCTGGCCACCCTCTCGGTCGCCCTGGGCGCCATCCGCACCCTGGTGACGGCCAGCGGGCTCTAGACCCGCCGCCATGGCCGACATTCGCCACAATAGGTCTTTCGCAGGGTGACCACTCGGTCACCCTGCGAGGATGATCCGCGATCGGGTGCCGGACGGTCCCGTTACTGTCGACCGCTGCGGCGGGACCGTCCGGCACCCGTCGGGATCCGGCTCAGCCGGCCTGCGTCTCCCGCTGGCGCATCCAGCGGATCTCGGCCTCGATGAACTCGTCGATCTCGCCGTCCAGGACGGCGGCGGGATTGCCGACCTCGACGCCGGTGCGCAGGTCCTTGACGATCTGGTACGGGTGCAGCACGTAGTTGCGGATCTGCGTGCCCCAGCTGCTGGTGCCCTCACCGCGCAGCTGCGACATCTTCTCCGCCTCCTCCTGCCGCTTGCGCTCCAGCAGCTTGGCCTGCAGGACGCTCATCGCGGTCGCGCGGTTCTGCAACTGGCTGCGCTCGTTCTGGCAGGAGACCACGATCCCGGTGGGGAGGTGGGTGATGCGCACCGCCGAGTCGGTGGTGTTGACGCCCTGGCCGCCGGGCCCGGACGAGCGGTACACGTCGATGCGCAGGTCGTTCTCGTCGATGTCGACGTGGTCGCTCTGCTCGACGACCGGCACCACGTCCAGGCCGGCGAAGGAGGTCTGGCGGCGGCCCTGGTTGTCGAACGGGGAGATGCGGACCAGCCGGTGGGTGCCGTGCTCGCCGCGCAGCGTCCCGTAGGCGTAGGGGGCCTTCACCGCGAAGGTGGTGGACTTGATCCCGGCCTCTTCGGCGTAGGAGGTCTCGTAGATCTCGGTGGGGTAGTTGTGGCGCTCGGCCCACCGCAGGTACATGCGCTGCAACTGCTCGGCCCAGTCGGCGGCGTCCACCCCGCCGGCCTGGGCGTTGATGGTGACCAGCGCCTCGCGCTCGTCGTACTCGCCGGACATCAGCGTGCGGACCTCGAGCTGCTGGATCGCCTTGTGCAGCGCGACCAGCTCCTCGTCGGCCTCCTTGCGGGTGTCCTCGTCGTCCATCTCCCCGGCGAGCTCGTAGAGGGTGGCGGCGTCCTCCAGGCGCTGGCGCAGCCCCTCGACCCGGTTCAGCTCGCTCTCCAGGTACGACAGGCGGCGCGTCACGGCCTGCGCGTGCTCCTGGTCGCTCCACAGCTCGGGGTCGGCGGACTGCTCGCGCAACTCGGCGATCTCGCGCCGCATGCCGTCCAGATCCAGCACCTGCTCGATGCCGGAGAGCGTCGCGCCGAGCTCCTTGAGCTGCTCTTCGGGATCCATGGCTGCCACGCTTCGAGCCTATCGCTGTCCTGGCACTGCCCGAGCGCGCTGGTGCCGGGTCCGCCGGAAGACCCGAACCAATACGCTTTCGATGGCAGAATCACGGATCACCACGGCGGAACGGGTCCAGCGCGTGCGATCCGTCCGTGCAGGGCCGGGGGAGAGGTTGGTTCAGACGGGGCCATGAGGGTCACTGGTACGGTTCGGCGGGCCTGGGTGCTGGTCGCCGCGTTGGCGGTCGTCCCGGTCGCCGCCTCCGCGTGCGGGGGCAGCGCGCCCGAGGTGCGTCCCACCACCCTGGTGACCACCACCAAGCCGGAGCCGCTGCCGCTGACGCTGGAGGTGGCGCGGCGCGAGTACCGGGCGTTCCTGGCCAACGACGACGTGGCGCGGGCGGCCGGCGACGAGCGGCTGGCGCTGACCTGGGTCTCGGACGGCGAGTCCGCCCTGACCGCCGCCGAGTACCGCAGGGCCGCGTTCGACGGCGACCCCGTGAAGCGGTACGACTACGGGACCCCCAAGCTGTACGTGCCGAAGCTGGAGCCCGACGTGTACCCGCAGTGGTTCGTGGCGTCGGTTCCGCGCCAGGAGAGGGGCGACTCCAAGAGCAGGCGCACCGTCCTCATGGCGTTCATCCTGCGGGCACCCGGGGAGCGCTGGACGCTGAGCCTGCGGACCGTGCTGGCGCCCAAGGCCAAGGAGCCCAAGGTCGTCGTCGACGCCTACGGGTACGCCGAGCCGATGAACACGGCCGACACCAGCGTGCTGATCCGGCCCCGCGAGGTCCCCGGGATCCAGGCGACCGTGGCCTCCGAGGGCCCCGACAGCGTGGCCGCGCGGGTCATGAAGTCCGGTCCCCTCACCACCGGCTACTACGCCAAGGCCCGCAAGGAGAGGCGGCGGGCCAAGGCCAAGGGGCTGACGCGCACCACCGTGATCACCGCGACCCAGTACCCGATCTTCCAGTTGCGCACCGAGAACGGCGGGGGGCTGGTGCTGTACTCCCTGTTCCGCAGCACCGTCACCGGGGTCGAGGACGAGGAGGACGAGACCGCCAGGCCCCCGATCCCGCCCGAGGCCGAGCATCTGCTGGACGGGACGATCGAGGGCGACGAGGTCCATGTCTTCGAGACGCTGCAGTTCGCGGCGTTCGACCCCGCCCGTCCCAAGGAGGGCCGGGGCGGCCGGGGCGGCGCTCCGGCGCGGCCCAAGGCGGAGGTGATCGCCGAGGCGGGCGGCGTCCACAAGGCCGACACGCCTGAGGAGAAGAAGACGCCCAACTGAACCGCTGAAGCGGGCGGAGAGGCGGGCGGAAAGCGGCGGCGGGGCGGCGGCTCAATAGACGCGCTGGACCACCAGGGCGGCGAAGAAGAGGGCGACGAGGACGGCGAGAACGACGGCGGGCGGAACGGACGGCCCGTGCCGGTGCATCTCGTCCCGGGCGTTCCGGCAGGTGGCGCAGCGGCCCTCCACCACCGGACCCGAGCACCGGGCGCAGATCAGATGTTCGCAGCTCATATGGCCGTCTCTCTCCATCCGGAAGTTCCTGTCACTGAGAACTTTAAGCGTGAATCGACGGCATTCCGCATGTCCTGGCTGTAAAGTCCTGGAGCAGGCCGAGGCCCGGGCCGGGTCGAGGCGGTCGTCCCCCGCCTTTACACTGCACAGGGCCTCTACACTGCTCGGCGTCACAGTACGGGCCGTCCCATGGGCCGGGGCACACCGTCCGATGAGCTGTATGATGCCGCCCCAGGCGGTGCCGCCCGGATGTCACCGGACGCGTGTCACCAGGCAAGTGTCGCCGAGCGGAAGGTCAGTGTCACCAGAGACGCCAGAGCAGTCGCCTCACCGGAAGCCACGAATACACTACAGTCCGCAGTTTCGGGACGACAACAGATAGAGCCGCGATCCTCCCGTTCAAGACCGCGCGGGTCCTTCGCAAGAATGGTGCTGAACCACCGTGATGCAGCCATGATCCATTTCGACAACGTCACCAAGGTCTACCCGACCCAGAACCGGCCCGCCCTGATGCACGTGAACGTCGCCATCGAGAAGGGCGAGTTCCTGTTCCTGGTGGGCCCGTCCGGTTCGGGGAAGTCGACCTTCCTCCGGCTGATCCTCAAGGAGGAGCGTCCTTCCCAGGGGCACGTCCACGTGGCGGGCAAGGACCTGAGCCGGCTCAGCAACTGGAAGGTGCCGCACCTGCGCCGCAGGATCGGCTGCGTGTTCCAGGACTTCCGCCTGCTCCCCAACAAGAACGTGTTCGAGAACGTCGCGTTCGCCCTCGAGGTGATCGGCAAGCCGCGGCGCTTCATCTCCAAGGTGGTTCCCGAGGTCATCGACCTGGTCGGCCTGGAGGGCAAGGCGCACCGGATGCCCGACGAGCTCTCCGGCGGCGAGCAGCAGCGGGTGGCGATCGCCCGCGCGTTCGTCAACCGCCCCATGATCCTGCTGGCCGACGAGCCCACCGGGAACATCGACCCGGCGACCTCGATCGGCATCATGAAGGTGCTGGACCGTATCAACCGGACCGGCACCACCGTGGTCATGGCCACCCACGACGCAGCCATCGTCGACGCGTTCCGCAAGCGGGTCGTCGAGCTGGAGGACGGCCGCGTGGTGCGGGACCAGTCCCGCGGCGTCTACGGCCAGGCCTACTGAGATCACGCATCTGAACCGAAGGTCCGTGAACGGGCGTATGACATCGCGACGTATGACATAGCCTGCACCGGACCCACCCTCCCCGCGGGGCTAAGGCGAACAAGGACAGCGAGGCATGCGCGTACAGTTCGTAGTCCAGGAGATCTGGATCGGTCTCCGCCGGAACCTGACGATGACGGTCTCCCTCGTCATCACGGTCGCCATCGCCATGGCGCTCTTCGGCACCGGCCTTCTCATCCGGCAGCAGGTCAACTCCTCCAAGACCTACTGGTACGACAAGGTCGAGGTCTCGATCTTCCTGTGCGCCAAGACCAGCTCCAACCCCAGCTGCCAGAAGGCGGACGCGACCCAGCAGCAGAAGGACCAGCTCAAGGCGGAGCTGGAGCGGCTGCCGCAGGTCGCCAACGTGGAGTACGAGAGCAAGCAGCAGGCGTACGCGCGCTTCAAGGATCGCTTCGCCAGCACCCCCGGCTTCGTGGAGAGCGCCAAGGAGGGGGACATCCCCGACTCCTACCGGATCCGCCTGAAGAACCCCGAGCAGTACAAGGCCGTCTCGCAGGCCGTGCTGGGGCGTCCCGGCGTGGACCAGGTGATCAACGAGCAGGAGATCCTGAAGAAGTTCTTCAACATCCTCAACGGCCTGCAATGGGCCGCGCTGTTCATAGCGCTGGTCCAGGTGATCGCGTCGGTGCTGCTCGTGGGCAACACCGTCCGGCTGTCGGCGTTCAACCGGCGCCGGGAGACCGGGATCATGCGGCTGGTGGGCGCGTCCAACACCTATATCCAGATGCCGTTCATCCTGGAGGGCGCGATCGCCGGGCTGATCGGCGGGATGTTCTCCTCGGTCCTGCTGGTGTTCAGCAAGCTGATGCTGATCGACCGGCTGGCCGGCAACGTCGACTTCGCCAGCAAGCTGGGCTGGGGCACGGTGGTGTGGGTCATCATCGTCTCGATCTGCTTCGGCGTGCTGCTGTGCGCGGTCGCCTCGTTCCTCACCTTGCGGCGGTATCTGCGGATCTAGCGGGGCGGCTCACCCTAAACTGACCGCATGTTCCGGTTGAGCGGTCGGGGACCGCGTGCGGGGGCGATCGTGATCGCCCTGGTCTGCGCGTACGCGGTGGGTGCGATCTCGGCCGGTGAACGGCGGTCCGCCAACGCGGCACGTCCCCTCCCCAAGGAGGGGACCGCGGCGCGCCTGGAGGCGTTCCTCGCGGCCTCACCGGGCCGGAACGCCCCGAGCCCCGCGGCGATCGAGTCCATGCTGCGCCGCCTGGGCGACAAGTGGGCGCGCTACTACTCCCCCCGCGAGTACGAGGAGTTCCGGGGACGCCTCGACGGCCGCTACAGCGGCGTCGGCCTGTGGCTCGCCGGCGAGGACGTCCAAGAGGGCACGACCCGCGAAGGGACCAGGTTGGCGCACGCCAAGGCGCACGCGGTGCTGGTGGCGGGCGTGCGGCCCAGCTCGGCGGCCGAGCGCGCCGGGGTGCGCGGCGGCGACGCGATCGTGGCCGTGGGAGGCCGCCCGGTGGCGGGCTGGGACCCGTCCGAGGTCGCGATGGCGCTGCGCGGGCGTCCCGGCACCCGGGTCGAGCTCACCGTCGCGCGTGACGGCGAGGAGCGGCGCTTCCAGCTCGTCCGCGAAGCCGTCCGGACCGGCGACGTCAGCGTGACCTCCGCGGACGACCGCACCCGCACCATCCGGGTGGACGCGTTCAGCCGCGGCGTGGGGCGCCAGGTGCGCGACGCCGTGGCCGGCCGCGGTCACGGGACCGGCGGCATCCTGCTCGACCTGCGCGGCAACCCCGGAGGGCTGCTGGAGGAGGCGGTGGAGACCGCCTCGGTGTTCCTGTCCACCGGCCCCGTCGTCACCTACGAGCGGGACGGGGCGTCCCCCCGTACCCTGACCGTGACGCGCCCGGGGGACCCGCTCACCCCGCTGGTGGTGCTCGTGGACGGCGGCACCGCCAGCGCCGCCGAGGTCGTCGCCGGATCCCTGCGCGACCGCGACCGCGCGGTGATCGTCGGATCGCGTACCTTCGGTAAGGGGGCGGTGCAGGAGCCGGTCGAGCTGCCGGACGGCTCCGCCGTGGAGGTCACCGTCGGTCGCTACCGGACCCCGTCCGGCCGTAACCTCGAAGGGGCGGGGATCGACCCCGACGTGACGGTGCCCGCCGATCGCCCGCCCGGCGTGGTGGAGCGGCGCGGCCGGTCGGTGCTGCGCGGCCTGCTGGCCACGCTGAGGACACACGACGGGGCTGGCGGGGCGGATCGAAGCTGATCGAGGCGGATGACGAGTGGCACGGGACACAGGGCGCAAGCTCATCGCGCAGAACAAACGCGCCCGCTACGACTACCACATCGATGACACGTGGGAAGCGGGCATGGTGCTGATGGGCACGGAGGTCAAGGCGCTGCGCGCCGGGCGGGCCTCCCTGACCGACGGCTACGCCCACGTCATGGACGGCGAGGTGTGGCTGGAGAACGTCCACATCCCCGAGTACACCCAGGGCACCTGGACCAACCACGCCCCGCGCAGGCGCCGCAAGCTGCTGCTGCACAAGCGGGAGATCCAGCGGATCACCGCCAAGACGTCCGAGCCGGGGTGGACGCTGGTGCCGCTCTCCCTGTACTTCAAGGACGGTAAGGCCAAGGTCGAGATCGGCCTGGCCCGTGGTAAGAAGACCTACGACAAGCGCCAGGCCATCGCCAAACGCGAGGCCGACCGCGAGATGCGGCGCGCCACGGCCGCCCGCTTCAAGGGACGGTGAGAGCCGAATGACCCGCGACGGGCGTGCCCGGCCACGTTCCAAGGGACGGTGAGAACCCGAGATGACCCACCACGGGCGTATCCGGCCGCGTTCCAAGGCACGGTGAGGGGGCCGATGAGCGAGCGCGTCCGCGTCAGGGCCCGCCGGGTGATCGCGATGGCGTCCTGTGCCGGCCTCGTGATCGCCGGGGCGACCGCCTGCTTCGCCGAGCCGTCCGCGCTGCCGACGATGCGCGACTTCCTGATCGCCTGGCAGGTCGGCAACGTCCAGGCCGCGGCCTCCAAGACCACCGGCGCCGACCGGGCCGCCGTCGCCAGGGCGCTGGACGACGTGAGCGGCCAGCTCGACGCCGCCTCGCTGAAGCTGGCCCTGGGCACCCCCGTCCAGGAGGGCGCGGAACGCTCCGAGAGCCAGGCCATCGTGCGCAAGGGCGACACCGCCGAGGCCGACTTCGCGGTCAAGGTGGACCTCGGTGAGAACGGGCAGCCCTGGACCTACAAGGGCCACATGCGTCTCAAGCGCATCAACGGCGTCTGGAAGGTCGTGTGGGACCCGTCGATCATCCATCCCAGCCTCAAGCCGGGGCAGCGGCTCGCCGTGGTGACCGAGGTGCCCCCTCGCGCCCCCATCCAGGACTCCGCGGCCCGGTCGGTGCTGCGCGAGGTGCCGGCCGTGATCGTCGGCGTCTACCCGGGCCAGCTGCGCGAGCCGGACCAGACGGTGAGGCAGATGGTCCGGGCCACCAGGCTGGACGAGGGCCAGCTGGACTCCGAGCGGCTGCTCGGCCGGATCAGGTCGGCGCCGCCCAACGCGTTCCTGCCGCTGCTCACCCTTCAGCTCCCCGCCAACAACGCCCTGATCCTCCGGCTTCGCCAGATCCAGGGCCTCCAGTTCCGGCAGGACCGGGCACCGATCGCCCCGCTGCTCGCGCCGGAGCTGGTCGGCAGGCTCGGCCCCGCCACCGCCGACCGCCTCCAGCAGGTCGGCGCCCCGTACCAGATCGGCGACACGATCGGCGTCACCGGCCTGCAACTGCTCCAGCAGCGGCGGCTGGCGGGCATCCCCACCGTCCGGGTGGTCGCCCAGGACCCCGACGGCAGGGAGCGGCAGGAACTGCGGTCCTGGCCGGGCCAGGACCCGCAGCCCGTGCGCACCACCCTGGACCGCAAGATCCAGCCGCGGGCCGAGACGGCCCTCTCCGCCCTGCGCGTCCCCGCGTCCATGGTCGCGGTACGTCCCAGCACCGGGGAGATCCTGGCGGTCGCCAACCACCTCACCAAGGGCGAGAACCGGGCCATGGAGGCCCAGTACGCGCCCGGCATGGCGTTCAGCATCGTCTCGGCCCAGGCGCTGCTGAACAGCGGCATGGCCCAGAACGCGCGGACCGACTGCCCCCCGTCCGCGTCCGTGGGGGGCCGGACCTTCACCAACCCCGGCGGCGGGTCACGGGGGCGGGCCACCCTCCAATGGAACTTCGCGTACTCCTGCGCCACGACCCTGGTGTCCCTGAGTAACCGCCTGACCCCCGACGCGCTGGTGGCCGAGGCGGGACGGCTGGGGCTCGGCAAGAACTGGGGCCTGTCCGTCCCGGCGTTCTCCGGCACGGTCCCCAGGCCCGCCAACGACGCCGAGAAGGCCGCCCTGATGCTCGGCCAGGGCAAGGTGCGGGTCAGCCCGCTGGCCATGGCCCTGGTCGCGGGAGCCACCGAGAACGGCACCTGGCGTCCCCCGTACCTGCTGAACGACCCCCGCGACCCCCAGCAGGTGGCGGCGCAGCCGCTCAACCCCGTCACGACCTCGGACATGAAGCTGCTCATGCGCCGCTCGGTCGCCCAGGGCACCGCCAGGTCCGCGAACGTCGCCGGGGGCGCCCGGGTCTCCGGCGTCGCCGCCATCGCCGATCAGGACGGCAAACCCGTCTCCTGGTTCGTCGGCTCCCGTGGCGACCTGGCCTTCGCCATCGCCGTGGAGGGCAGGGTCAACGCCGCCGCGGTCGCCTCCTACTTCCTCACCGGGCCCCCCAGGGCCGCCCGCTGACCCCTTTGTGATCCTTTTACGACCGTCGAGCAACCACCCACGGCCCTACGAGCGTCTTTACAGGTGACTGAGGATCCGCTTGGGGGGTTGCGGACCCAGTCGCCGTGATGAGACCAGGGCCTCGTCTCGGGGGAGGCCCTGCCGTCCGGACCGGCCCGACCCTGCCGGTCGGCCCCGGTGAGCGCTGACACAGCCGCTCACCGGGGCGTCACTCTGTCCGGGAATGCGCTTGGCACCCGGAGCGTTAACCTTGTAGCGTCTCCTGCGGGCGTCCCAGGACGTCCGCGTTGACAACTGAACATGGGGGTGACCGGCTTCGACTTCGGTCGTTGGAGCCAGGGGAAGCGGGTCGAGGGTTGCTGTCGCGACCTCGATAATCCCGTGACGGCACACCAATAACTGCCAACAAGAAGCAGTCCGAGTTCGCCCTCGCCGCCTGAGGCGAGCGCGAACTCTGTCAGCCCGGGTGAGTCTCCGCCCCGGGATCTGGCATCATCAGGAGACTCACCTGCCCGCCCGGTCGCGGGGCGTGCAGGGACACCTCACAGCGACTGAGCCCGCCGGCGACTTGCCTGCGTGAGCGCCGGGGCTGAGAAAGCGATTAGCAGGCTGCACCCGGAGAAGCCCTGACTCATCACCGAAGGACGCGGGTTCGATTCCCGCCACCTCCACCCGACCGGCCTTGCTCGAACATCCGCCAACCGGCAGCGGTTGAGGCAACGCCGAGGTCTCGTCAACGGCCGTGATGCCGCCCCTAGGGGTGGTGTTGCGGCCGTTTTTTGTGTCTTGTGAGGCGGGGCTGGGGGGTTTGGTGGGGTTTGTTGTGGCCTGAAGGGGGCTTCAGGGTGCTTCAGGTCGGCCTCAGGTACGTCGGTCACGGTGAAGGCCGTTCGTAGGACCGTCGTCATCGAGGTCGGGAGGGGAAAGCCGATGAAGTCCAGCCTCGTCGAGGGGGGCCCTGGCGGCCTCCTGGGCTCGAAGATCCGTCAGCTGTTCATCTGGTTCGCGAGGTCTTCTCATGCGCGTACGCGAGGCTCAGACAGTCACCGAGAAATGGCGCTTCCAATGCCTGCGCTGCCTGCGCGTGTGGGAGGACCTGTACCAGGCGCGGTACCACGGCGACGCGACCGTGTGGTGGCTGAGCGGGGTGCCCGCGCAGCCGCCGTGGGCCGATCCGATCTGCCCGGGGTGTCTCGGGCTGCTGGTGAAGGCGCACGCGACGGGGCCGGTGGCCCACTGATGGGGCGGGCGGTGCGGAAGGAGTGGCACCGCCGTTACCACTACTACATGTGAGCGCGGGCGGGGATCAGGACCTCGAAGAGGGCTCCGCCTTCGGGGGCCTCGCCGACGGTGAGGTCCCCGCCGAGTGCCCGGACCAGGTCGCGGGCGATGGCCAGTCCGAGTCCGGCGCCGCCGTCGTCGCGGCTGCGGGCCTCGTCCAGGCGGACGAACCGTTCGAAGATCCGCTCGCGGTCGGCGGGCGGCACGCCCGTCCCGTCGTCGGCGACCCGCAGTACCACCGCGCCGTCCGGGCCGCCCAGGGACACGCGGACGCTGCTGGCCGCGTGCCGTTCGGCGTTGTCGAGCAGGTTGGACAGGACGCGGGCGAGCCTGCCGCGGCTGCCCTGGACCTTGGGTGCCTCCGCCATCTCGGCCTTGATGACCAGGTCACCGGAGGCGGGACGGTGCTCCAGTTCCTCCCGGACGAGTTCGGCGAGGTCCACCGGCTCCGGTGAGACGGGGTGGTCTCCGGCGTCGATGCGGGCGAGCAGCAGCAGGTCCGCGGTGAGGTGCTGGAGCCGTACGACATCGTCGATCAGTTCCGGCAGCTCCAGCAGCCCCGGGTGGGCGGTGGCCACCTCCAGTTGCGTGCGCAGCGAGGCGATGGGGCTGCGCAGCTCGTGGGCCGCGTCGGCGACGAAGGCGCGCTGCCGGTCCACCGAGCGTTCCAGGGCGGCGAGGGTCTGGTTCGTCGTGCCGGCGAGTTCGGCCACCTCGTCGCGCGACCTCGGCACGGGGACGCGCCGGGCCAGGTCGCCGGAGGAGGTGATCTCCTCCAGCTCGTGGCGGATGGCCGCCACGGGACGGAGCGCCCGCCGGGTGACCAGCCACGTCACGGCCGCCACCAGGGCCAGCAGCGGGGGAAGGCCGGCGAGCATCGTCCTGGTCACCGTGGCGACGGCCTCCCGTGTCATGGCGAGGCTCGCGCCCGCGTACACGGTGACGGTCTCCCCGGCGGGCGTGGTGACCTCCACCTCCGCGAACCGATAGTCGGAGGTGCGGCCGTCCACGGTGGCGCGGCCCGTGATGTGGCGGACCTCCTCCAAGACCTGGCCGCGCCGCGGATCCTCGTCATCGATGTCGTCGTCGTCCTCGCCGGGAGGTGTGGTGGCCACCGCCGCGCCGGGCCTGACCACGCGGTGGCCCGTGCCGCTGACGGCCTGCAACTGCACGCTTCGCGCGCGGACGCGTCCCGCCAGGTCGACGACCTGGACGGGCTGTTCGTCGGCGTCGTCCAGGTCGAGGCGGTCGTACGGGGTGCCGGTGGCGAGTTTGGCGGCGGTCTCACGGGCGGTGATCTCCGCTTGCAGGTCGGCGTGCTCGGCGAGGTTCACCCGGAGCAGGGACACCACGGCCAGTCCCGTGATGACCAGGGCCGCGCTGACGACGGCGGTCGCGCCCACGGTGGCGCGCGCCCGGACCGAGTCGAACAGGCCGGCCATCTAGTCGTCCCCGTCCCGCGGGCGCGGGGCGCCGCCGTCGGCGGCCAGGCGGTAACCGGCGCCGCGCACCGTCGTGATCGATCTGCGCCCGAACGGGGCGTCCAGCTTGCGGCGCAGCGCGCTGACGTAGACCTCGACGATGTTGGGGTCGCCCTCGTACGCCCCGTTCCACACATGCTCGATGATCTGCGTCTTCGACACCACCCGGCCGGCGTTGGCCGCCAGGTGTTCCAGGACGGCGAACTCCTTGGCGGTCAGGTCCACCTCGACGTTCGCGCGCCGCACCAGCCGGGCGGCGGGGTCGACGGCCAGGTCGCCGAGGACGATGACGGGGTCGCCGCCGCCGCGGGTGCGGCGGCGCAGCATGGCACGGATCCGGGCCAGCAGCACCACGTAGGAGAACGGCTTGGTGATGTAGTCGTCGGCGCCGGTGTCGAGCCCCTCGGCCTCGTCGTACTCGCCGTCCTTGGCGGTCAGCATGAGGATCGGGGTGTCGTTGCCCGCCGCGCGCAGGGCCGAGCAGACCCGGTAGCCGTTCATGCCGGGCAGCATGATGTCCAGGACGATCAGGTCGTAGTCGTTCTCGAACGCCCGGTTCAGGCCGGTGGTCCCGTCGCCGGCCAGGTCCACGGCGAAGCCCTCGGCGGCCAGGCCCCACGCCAGCGACCTTCCCAGGCGTCTCTCGTCCTCAACGATCAGCAGCCGCATGCCCTGCCCCGGTCCTTTGCGCCGTCCTTGCGTTGAGTAGTGATTCAGATACCTAGTGTAATCCCCGTGGAATGCAGATCAACGGGAGAAGGACCGCATGAAACTCGCCATGGGGAAGGCGTTGTCGCGACGAGGGCCGATGCTGGCGGCGGCGGTCGCGGCGGGCGCGCTGGCCGGGGTCGCCGGCACCTCGGTCGCCACCTCGGTCGTCGGGACGGACCATGGCGAGGGGCAGGTCACCGCCAGGCTCAGCATCGCGCACGCCGCCGAGACCGCGCTGGAGGCGGTCCCCGGCGGCCACATCGAGGGCCTGGAGCTGGACTACAACGGGCGCGTGCTGATGTGGGAGGTCGACGTCGTGGCCGCGGACGGCGCCATGCGGGAACTGCACATCGACTCCAACGAGCGCCGCGTACTGGCCAACCGCCTCGATCCCCCGGAGGCGGGCGAGGACGGCGACTGCGCGGGGGACGGTGACCTGACGCCGGGACCGTCGGACCAGGCGGCGGCGCTGCGCGCCGCGCGGATCAGCGCCGTCCAGGCGGGGCGGATCGCCTCCGAAGTCCAGCCCGGCACCGTGACCTCGGTGGACTTCGCGAGTACCGGCCGACGGGGCCGTTCTGGGAGGTCGACATCACCGACGGCGACGGCATGGCGCACACGCTGCTGGTGGACGCGGCCTCGGGCGAGATCGTCTCGCGGGGTGTCAAGGAGGAGGACGACGGCTGAACCGTCCCCGTCGCCGCGATTCACCGGCCTTTTACCAATGGACGGGGACGGCCGAATATCTCCGAATTCCCCGATTGGAACCGTTCGGCTCGAGCGAATGTGAACAACAGGCAAAGTCCGGGGATCGTTGTTTCATGGAATGATCCTCAGGGGATCAGGATGGAGGCAAGAGAAAGCCGGCGAGATCAAGGGGGGAGGAAACATCTCCGAGTTCCTGGCGATGATCGGACCTGGCCCGGGCACGGTGAATTCGCTGCGGTTATACCTGATATGACGAAGCTGCACAGAAGTCCCATAGATGAAAGCCCCGCCGAGCGCTCGGTGCGCAACTTCATCGAGCTCTTGCAGGGGTTGCGGGTCGCGGCGACCGGAGTCCAGGTGCTCTTCGCCTTTCTCCTGACCGTTCCCTTCGCCCACGGATACGACCGGCTTCCCGCCAAGGATCGTTGGCTGTTCTACCTCGCCCTGGTCGGGGCCGCGGTGGCGTCCGTCCTCTTCATCGCCCCCGTGGCCCAGCATCGGATCCTGTTCCGCCAGGGCAGAAAGGAGGCGCTGGTCCGGCAGTCGAACCTGTACGGCATCGTCGGATCGCTCGCGCTGGCCGTGTCGATGACCACCGGGATCATGGTGGTGGTCGACTTCATGTTCGCCGGGCGGCTGGCGATGGTCACCGCCATCGGCCTGGCCCTCCTCGCGGGCTGGCTCTGGTTCTGCAAACCGCTGGTCATCCGGATCCGCGGACGGCGGACCGCCTACCCCGACGAGGTCGAACGGGTGGCGGCGCCACCCCAGGCCCTCGGCACGCCGACAGAGGAGTCGAGCCGGCACTACTGATCAGATAATTCCGGCGAAAATGACAAGTCACCCATAAGCCCATTCTGTGGGGCGTTGTGGCCTGTACGCGTAAACGGGACCACGATGACCAACAGATGGTCAGGAATCGCACGGGGCCCAAATGCGCACCCGCGGGTTCTTCGGCCGCGGTCGATTCCCTTGCCAAGAAACATTCTCATGACGCATCGGCGCCGAGATCCGGGTATGGAACGCGCCGTCGACAATGTCGATCCACCGGCATGCGTCAACGGCGGTTGCCGGTATCGGCGTCACGACCACACGAGGGGGAACCAATGCAATTCCAGCGATTCGCCGCCGCGAGCGCGCTCACCATGGCGGTCGGAGGCGTTCTGCTCGGCGCCGCGCCCGCGATGGCCGCCGAGGGGCACCCGAAGCCTCCGAACCAGACCATCAAGGCCAACAAGAAGTACGACAACGACAAGTTCACGAACGTGTCGAAGCAGTACTGCATCGGGGTCTGGGCCCCGGTGATCATCGACTCGCGGGTCGACGACACCAACAACACCATCAACTGCGTCCACCGTCCCGTTCAGGAGAACGAGGGCGACGAGCCCGAGATCGGGGCCGGCTGACGCTCCTGACCCGATGAGAAGGGCCGGCGCCCGGCGCGCCGGCCCTTTCCTCTGGGCGCTTAAGCGCCGGACTCTCGCGGTGCGCGATCGACTCGGTCAGCGTCCGGGCCGCCAAAGGGGGGACCTGACGGGCCCGAATCCCGTCGACCGCGGCAAGCCCGGGTCGAGGTGGTGCGCGCCGGGGTGGGCCGTGTGCCTTCGGCCCGAGGTCTTCCGTAACGTGGGGTGCGCGCGGGAGGGTGAAGGCATGCAGAAGATCGCCGTCGTGACCGGGGCCAGTTCGGGAATCGGGAAGGAGATCGCCCGAGAGCTGGCCCGGCGCGGCTACCGGCTCGGTCTCGTCTGCAGGAATCCGGTGCGGGCGCGGGCCGCGGTGGAGGACATCGTGGCGAGCACGCCGGGGGCCGAGGTCGAGCCGTTCGAGGCGGACCTGTCGGTGCTCGCCGACGTGCGGAGGGCCGCCGACCGGCTCCGCGAGCGGTACGAGTGGATCGACGTCCTGGTCAACAACGCGGGCGTCCACCATCTGCGGGCGAAGGTGAGCGCGGACGGCTACGACCGCATGATCGCGACCAACCATCTGGGCCCGTTCCTGCTGACCAACCTGCTGCTGGAGCGGCTGACGCAGGCGACGCCCTCGCGCGTGGTGGTCGTGACCTCCGAGATGCACCGCAGGGCGGGTCGCCTGGACGTGGAGCGGTTCGCCGAGCCGGGGACGTACGGCGCGCTGGGCTCCATGCGGGTCTACGCGCGGTCCAAGCTGCTCAACATCCTGTTCGCCGAGGAATTGGCGGAGCGGGTCAAGGGCGTGGCCGTGAACGCGGTCTGCCCCGGCCTGGTGGCGACGAGCCTGGGACGGGACGCCCCAGGGGTGGAGCGCATGATGCGGGTGATGGCGCGCACGCCGCTCGTCCGGACCCCGTCGCAGGGGGCGCGGACGCCGGTGAGGCTGGCGGTCGAGGAGCGGTTCGAGTCGGGGCGGTTCCATCCGTCGATGGCGGGGGCGCGGCTGCTGCCGGTGGTGGGCGCACGGAAGGACCCGGGAGTGCGCGCGGCGGTCTGGGCGCGTTCGGCCGTTCTTGTCGGCTTGGGGAGCGATAGCTTGGCCTCGTGAGGCAAGCGCTCAGGGACTTCTTCGACGGTGCCGGATACCTCGCCCGCGGCCTCGGCTGGGTCGCGGCGCGGCCCGCGCAGTGGCTGTTCGGGCTGATCCCCGCGCTGATCGTGCTGGCGCTGTACGGGACGGCGCTCGGCGTGCTGGCCTGGCACCTGGACGATGTCGCGGGCTGGCTGACCCCGTTCGCCGACGACTGGTCGGACGGCGTGCGGAAGGCGACCAGGGTGGTGGCGGGCGTCGCGGTGTTCGGGGCGTCGCTCTTCCTGGCGGTGCTCACGTTCACCGCGCTGACGCTGCTGGTCGGCGACCCGTTCTACGAGAGCATCTCGGTGAAGGTGGAGGAGTCGCGGGGCGGCGCGCCGCCGGAGCCGGACGTGCCGCTGCTGACGGGGATCCGGCGTGCCGTCACGGACGCGGTGCTGCTGGGCCTGGTGGCGCTGTGCTTCGCCGTCACGTTCTTCGTCTGCGGTTTCATCCCGCTGATCGGGCAGACCGTGGTCCCGGTGGCCGCGGCGTTCGTGTCGGGGTACTTCCTGGCGGGCGAGCTCACCTCCGTCGCTCTGGAGCGGCGCGGGGTGCTGCGCCGGGAGAGGTTCGCGTTGATGAAACGGAACCGTCCCCTCGTCCTGGGAATGGGCGTCGCGACGGTCGTGGTGTTCCTCATACCGCTGGGCGCCGTGCTGGCCATGCCGGGTGCGGTGGCGGGCGGGACGCTGCTCGTCCGCGAACGGCTCGGGGACGAGTCCGCGCAGCTCACAGCGGTCGACGAGGACACTCAGGTGGCCCGTTGAGCCGGGCGGCGGCCGTCGGCAAGCTGTTCCCGGACCGTGATGGCCGACGCCGTCCGGATGAGTGATCTTGCCGTAACGTGGCCCGCATGTCCGATGAGGGGGAGCGTGCGGGGCGCGGGACCGACATGAGCGACAACCCCGCCGATCACGAGGAGAGCGTCCGGGTGACCGTGCCCGAGGTGGAGAAGTCCGAGTCCGGAGGACGATCCGATGCCTCCGCGGCCGCGGAGGACGTGAAGGTCGCGCCCATGGGCGAGGCCCCCGCGGCGGAGGGGTCCGGTCCCGGGCCCGAGCCCTGGCAGCCCGAAACGGGGCAGCGGCAGTTCGACGACTCGCTGTTCGACGGCGACGGCGACCCGCAGTACGCCGGCGTGACGCCCACGGGTCCGTCGGCGCCGCCGAAGCCGGGCAAGCCGAGCAGCGGCAACTGGCAGATGCCGGAGTGGATGGCCGACGAGCACGCGGCGGACGCCAAGCTCGGCCGCTCCTCGGGCGACTCCTTCGACGAGGGCGGCGGCCGTGGCCGGGTCGCCCTGCTGGCCGGGGTCGGCGTGCTGGTGCTGGCCCTTCTGGCGGCGGGCGCGGTGTACCTGCTCCAGCAGCGCGGCGGCGACGGCGGCGGCGAGAAGCAGGGCGCCTCGGGACAGACCGCGAGCGCGGGCGAGCCGCAGGAGCCGCAGGTCGAGCTGCCGCCGGACAAGCCGCTGCGGCGGTTCCCCGGGCGGCCCAGCAGGCTCGTCGGCATGGTGACCGACCCGATGTCGGGGCTCGCCTACCCGCGGCTGGCGGCGCCGTGGCAGCTGCCGACCAAGGCGAACAAGCTCGGCACGTCCGGCTGGTCCGGGCAGCAGGTGCTGGTGACGGAGCGGTCCGGCGGCGGGCTCTGGTACGGGCAGCTGCTCGTCGGCAGGCTGAACCCGGGCCTGCAGAGCTCCTACACCGGGCCGGAGAGCGTGCAGTCCGTCGCGGTGCTGGCGGCCAAGAACATCGAGGCGCAGTACTACGGCTTCCCCCACAAGTCGGCGCCGCTCGCCTCGCAGGCGCTGACCGTGGACGGGCGCAAGGGCTGGCTGGTCGCGTCGTACCTGACCTACAAGCGGGCGGGCGTCCGGGCCACCGGTGAGGTGGTGGCGACGCTGGTGGTCGACAACGGACGCCCGGTGCCCGCGGTGGTGTTCGCGTCCGTGCCCAACACCCACCGCACGATGTGGCCCGACATCAACCAGTTCTTCGCCAGGCTGCGCATCGTCGCCTCCTGACCCGACCGAGGGCCTCGATGCCTGATGGACGGCCGGACGCGGCACCTCGCCGCCGCCCTCGCCGGGCTGGGGCTCGGGCTGGCGGCGCTGGGGCCGGGGCTCGCGCCCGGGTTCGTGCTGTCCTACGACATGGTGTTCGTCCCCGATCCGGCGTTCACGCCGATGACGTTCGGGCTGACCGGGTCGGTGCCGCGCCAGGTGCCCAGCGACGCCGTCGCGACCGCCCTGGGCACGGTGGTGCCCGCGTGGGTCGCGCAACGGCTGCTGCTGCTCGCGGTGTTCGTGATGGCGTGTACGGCGGCGGCGTCGCTGGTGCCGTCCGGGCGGCTGGTGCCGAGGCTGGTCGCGGGTGTCTGCTACGCGTGGAACCCGTTCGTCGCCGAGCGTCTGCTCCTGGGGCAGTGGGCTCTGCTTTTGGGGTACGCGGCGCTGCCCTGGGTGGTGGCCGCCGCGTCGCGCGCGGATGAACACGGCGGTGGCCGCCGTCTGGTCCGCGCCCTGATCCCGGCGGCCATCGGAGGGTACGGGGCGCTCACCGTCTCCGGCCTCGCCGCGCTGACCGTGGCGGTGACCCGGGGACGGCGGGCGGGGGTCGCCAAGGTGCCCGCCGCCCTCGCCGTGCTGAGCCTGCCGTGGCTGGTGCCCGGACTGTTGCGTCCTGGGGGAGTGCCCGGGGAGGGGGTGGCGGTCGAGGCGTTCGCCGCCCGCGCGGACACCCCGTTCGGAACGCTGGGCAGCCTGCTCCTCCTGGGCGGTGTGTGGAACGGCGAGACGGTCCCCGTCGGCTACGGGACGCCGGTGACCGCCGCACTCTGGGGAGCGGTGGTGCTGAGCGCGTTGTTCGCGTACGGGGTCTACGGCCGGCGTAGCGAACGCATGGCGCCGTGGTGGCGTGGGGCGGCGATCGCGGCGGCGGTAGGGTTCGCCGCGGCCTCCCTGGGCGCGGTCGTGCCCTCGCTGCTCGAAGGGGCGATCGACCTCTGGTCGGGGTTCGCGGCGTTCCGCGACGGCCAGCAGTTCGTCGCGCCCCTGGCGGTCGTGGTCGCGGTGGGCTTGGCCCTGGCGGCGGACAAGGTGCTCGACGTCGGGCATTCGGCGGTCGCCTATGGGGCCCTGCTCGCGCCCCTCGTCCTGTTGCCGTCCCTGGCATGGGGGGCCGGTGGCCAGTTGCGGTCCGTGGACTACCCGGGCGACTGGGCGCGGGCGCGGGAGATCATCGACGCCGATCCGGTCGCAGGGGATGTCCTCGTCCTCCCCTGGGCCTACTACCGCGGCTACCCCTGGAACCATGGCCGCCGCGTCCTGGACCCGCTGCCCCGCTACCTGCACCGCCGGGTGATCGTGAACGACGCGCTCCGCGTGGGCGGCACCACCGTCCCGTCCGAGGACCCCAAGGCCCGGAGACTGGACGGGGCGATCAGGTCGGGGGCGCCACTGACCGCGACCCTGCGCGAGGCGGGCGTGCGGTACGTGGCTGTGGACGTCCGGGACCCGGCGGCGGACCCCGGCCCGCGGCGGCTGCCGGGTGCCGGCACGGTCCTGCGGGGGGACGATCTGCTGCTGTACCGGATCACGAGATCGGATGTGGTCCCGGACAACGGACCGCCTGTGGCCGCCGTGACGGTCGCCTGGATTGTCATGAGTGGCGCGATTTTCTGGTCAATTGTGATGCGAGCCACTAATGTGTCGGCATTACTGGGCAGTATCCCCCGTCGAAGGGACCCCTGATGCGCATCGCCATCGCAGCCTTGGTCGGTGTCCTGCTCGCCACCGCGGCATCGTTCAGCGTGGTCCAACTGGCGAGCAGCGCGCAGCAGGACCAGGTCTCCGAGCCCCTCTACAACTACGGCAACCGCTGACCTGGAACCCGAGGTCGCGTCCCCCGTGGGCACCCCACGCGGCATGAACGGGATCCGGCTGGCGGTCGTGAACTGGCGCGATCTCTGGCATCCGGCCGCGGGAGGTGCGGAGCGGTACGCGTGGGAGGTGGCGAGGCGGCTCGCGGCGAGCGGCGCCCAGGTCACGTACGTGACGTCCCGCGGGCGCGGGCAGCGCCGCCGCGACCGCGTGGACGGCGTCGAGTTCGTCAGGCTCGGCGGCCGTTTCACCGTGTACCCGCTGGTGTTCCTCTGGATGGCCGGCCGCCGCGTCCTGCGCCGCCGGTCGTTCGACGCGGTCATCGACTGCCAGAACGGCATCCCCTTCTTCACGCCCTGGGCCCTTCCGAGGCGTGCCGCCGTCTTCTGCCTGATCCACCATGTGCACGACGAGCAGTTCGGGCTGTACTTCCCGCGCTGGATGGCCTGGATCGGCCGGGTCGTGGAGGGGCCGGTGAGCCGCCTGGTCTACCGGCGGCACACGCTGGTGTGCGTCTCCCCATCCACCCTCAGGGCCGTCCGGGAACGGCTGGGCCGGACGGGGGTGGCCCACATCGTCCCCAACGGCACGACGGTCGCCCGCCCGTCGGAGCAGGTCCAGACCCCGCCCGGCGACCCGGAACTGGTGTGCGTCACCCGGCTGGTGGCGCACAAGCGGGTGGAACGCCTGCTCGGCATGGCCGAACATCTGCTGGACCTGCATCCCGGGTTACGGCTGAACGTGATCGGCGACGGTCCCGAGCGCCCCGCCCTGGACGCGGAGGTCGCCCGCCGCGGGCTCGGGGGCGTCGTCGTCTTCCACGGCTTCGTGCCCGAGGAGGACAAGGCCGCGCTGGTCGCCCGCGCCGACCTGCACCTCAGCCCGTCCCAGTACGAGGGGTGGGGGCTGAGCGTCATCGAGGCCGCGGCCCTGGGGGTCCCGACCGTCGCCTACAACGTGGACGGGTTGCGCGACGCCATCCGCGACGGCACGACCGGCTGGCTCGCCGCCGACGACCCGGACTGCCCCGGCGAGCTGGCGGAGGTCACCGCGCGCGCCCTCAAGGAGCTGGCGGACCCGGAACGGCGACGGGTGATCGCGTCCGCGTGCCGGGACTGGGCGGGCCTGTTCGACTGGACGCGCACGGCGGCGGAATGGTCCCGCCTGATCACGGCGGCGGTGGCGGCGGTCGCGCCGGCGCCGGACGGCGCGGTGGCCGTTCCGGGATACGGTGACGCCGGGCCGCGGAGGGTGGAGGAAGCCGTGCGCGACGGCGACGTCCCCCGCTGATGCCGCCCACCAGGGGAAGGAGCCCGCGCGAGAATGGCCGTCGGACAGGCTGAGCCCGATGCCGGGACCGGGGCCGTGGCCGACGTCGATCCGCGGCTGCGCGACCGGCTGCGGACGGTCGTGTGCTGCCTGGCGCTGAGCGCGCTGGCGTTCTCCACCCGTCCCGGCGCGATCCTGGCCGACACCAAGATTGACATGGCGCTGAACCCGTTGGGATTCCTGGGCCGCGCCGTGCATCCCTGGGACCACGAGCAGTTCGGGCAGTTGCAGAACCAGGCGGTCGGCTACCTGTTCCCGATGGGCCCGTTCTACGCGCTCGGCGACCTGCTGGACGTGCCCGCCTGGATCACCCAGCGGTTCTGGTTCGCGCTGCTGATGTGCGCGGCGTTCCTGGGCGTCCGGCTGCTGGCGATGCGGCTGGGCGTCGGCGGCCCCCAGACCCGGTTGGTCGGCGCGGCGGCGTACGCGCTGGCGCCCAACGCGCTGGCGACGATGGGACAGCTGTCCTCGGAGTACCTGCCGGTCGCGATGCTGCCGTGGATGCTCGTCCCTCTGGTCACGGCCGTCGAGAGCGGCGACGGCCGGATACGGGCGGCGGCCCGGTCGGGCATCGCGGTCGCCTGCTGTAGCGGGATCAACGCCAGCGCGACCGTCGCGGTGCTGGTCGTCCCCTTCCTCTACCTGCTGACACGGCCGCGCGGGACGCGGGGACGGGCGCGGCTGCTGGCGTGGTGGTCGGCCGCGGTGGCGGTGGCGACCTCCTGGTGGATCGTGCCCCTCCTGCTGACCGGCACGTACGGGTACAACTGGCTCGCCTACACCGAGCGCGCGGTGACCATCACGGGGCCGACGGGCCTCGTCAACGTGCTGCGCGGCGCGGAGCGCTGGGTCAACTACCTCGTCGTGGACGGGCTGGTGTGGTGGCCGCTCGGGCACGCCCTGTCGCTGGAAACGCTCCCGATGCTCTGCACCGCGGTCGTGGCGGGGATCGGCCTGGCGGGGCTGGTGCACCGGGCCCTGCCCGAACGCACGTTCCTCCTGCTCTCGCTGTTGTGCGGGGTGGCCATCATCTCGGCCGGCCATATCAGCGACGTGCCGGGGCCGCTGGCCCCGCAGATGCGGGACCTGCTGGACGGGGCGCTCGCCCCCTTCCGCAACCTGTTCAAGTTCGACGCGCTGGTGCGGTTGCCGCTGGCGCTGGGGCTCGCGCACCTGCTCACCGTGGCAGCGCGCAAGCGCGGCGTGGCCCTGGGATGGCCCAGGACCGTCCGGGCGCTGCTGAGCGCGCCCGTGGCCGCGATGGTGGCGCTCGGCGGGATCGGCGTCACCGCCGTCGCGCACGGCCTGGCGGTGCCGGGCGAGTTCACCCAGGTGCCCCGCTACTGGAAGGACGCCGCGACCTGGCTGAACGCCCGCGCAGGGCAGCAGGCGGTGCTCGCGATCCCCGGGGCGCCCTTCGGCGAGTACCTGTGGGGACGTCCCATGGACGACCTGGTCCAGCCCATGCTGACCGCGCGCTGGGGGGTGCGGCAGCTCGTCCCGCTGGGCTCGCCCGGGTACACGCGCGCCCTGGACGCGATCGAGCAGCAGGTCAGGGCCGGGAGAAGCTCGCCTGGTCTGGCCGAGTTCCTGGCACGCATGGGCGTCCGCTATGTCCTCGTCCGCAATGACATCCGCAGGGAGAGGCTGCGCGGAGGATGGCCCGCGCGGATCCACCAGGCTTTGGACTCCTCCCCCGGGCTCAGCAAGGTCGCCGCCTTCGGCGAGCCCTTCGGCGGGGACTGGGTCGACGACGCGGTCTCGGCGGTGAACCAGAAGTACCAGCCGGTGGAGGTGTACGAGGTCGAGGGCGCGGGGCCGATCGCCGGGCTCGCGCACGCCGACGACCCCGTCCGGGTGTACGGCGGGCCGGAGTCGCTGCTGGCGATGGCCGACGGCGGGGTGCTGCCGCGACGGCCCGTCCTGCTGAACGACGACGCCCCCGAACTCGGCGGCGCACCCGTGGTGACCGACTCCTCGCGCTTGGCGCGCCGCTCGTACGGAGAGCTGCATCTGTGGTCCCAGACGCTCACGGAGGCGGACCGTCCGCGCGCCACCGACATCCTCGCGGAGGGCTGGGAACGCTACGCCACCACGGTGACCTATGGCGGCGGCATCCGTAACGTGGTCGCGTCCTCGTCGGCGGGGGGAGACGACGCGATTCCCAACTCCCGCAAGCCCGATGCCGTGCCCTTCGCGGCATTGGACGGCAACGAGTTCACCGCGTGGGAGACCGGTGGATGGCTCGGCCCCACGGGACAGTGGCTCAGGGTCGACTTCGACCGTCCGCGCTTCGTCCCTTGGCTCACGGCGCAGTTCGGCACCCAGCCCAAGGTCGGCCCGCCCGTCACCCGTGTCGCCGTGGAGACCGAACGCGGGGTCGTCGAGCAGCCCGTCCGGGCCGTCACCGACCCGCAGCCGCTGCGGTCCCCGGCCGGCGCGACGCGCTGGGTACGGATCCGCATCACCGCCGTAGCCGCGTCCCGCGCGGACAGCGCGCTCTCCCGGGCCGCGATCGCGGAGCTGGTGATCGGGGGCGTCAAGCCGACCCGTACCTACACGCTTCCCGCGCCGAAGGCCGGAACCGCGGGCGCCTCCTACGTCATGAGCCGGGCCCCGGGCACGGCGGCGGACTGCATGAAGGGCGCACAGCGCTGGGTCTGCTCGGACACGCTCGGCACACGCGACGAGGAGAACAACGGCTTCGACCGCACCTTCACGGCCACCACGGCGGGCCGCGCCGAGCTGTCGGGCACGGCCGTGCTGACCGACCCCAAGCTGATCGCGCGCTACACCGAGGTCCGCGGGGCGACCAGCGTCGCCGCGTCCTCCGCGAACGTCTCCCATCCCGCCGCCCAGGCCAGGTCCGCCTTCGACGGCGACAAGGGCACCGTCTGGGTCGCCGCGCCGGACGACCTCGAACCCACGCTGGCCGTGCGGTGGCGGCGGCCGGTCACGCTCTCCAGGCTCACCCTGACCCGTCCGCCGGGCGCGGGCGGTCCCGTCGAGGTGCTGGTCGAGGGCGCCCGCGGCCAGGCGCGCGAGGTGGTGACGGACGCGGACGGGCGGATGTCCTTCGCCCCGATGGTCACCGACCGGCTCAGGCTGCGGTTCCGTCCCCGTAACAGGCTGAACCCGATCCAGGTCGGCGAGCTGGAGGTGCCGGGTGTGCGCCCGGTCCCGGACATCCGGACCTTCCCGTTCCAGCTGAACTGCGGCTTCGGCCCCCAGGTGCGCGTCGGCTCGGCCATGGTGCCCACCGTCGCCACCGGAACCATGGGCGACCTGCTGGAGGGTCGTCCCCTCACCTTCCGGGCCTGCCGCAGCGTCTCCCTCGCGGCGGGCGCCAACAGGCTGTCCTCCGGGCCGTTCGACCCCTTCCGCATCGAGACGGCCGTGCTGGAGGGGCCGTCCACGTTCTCCTCGGTGTCCGCGGCGGACGAGCTGCGGCCCGCCCAGGTGCTGCGATGGGGCGCGGGCGAGCGCGCGCTCCGGGTGGACGCCTCGCGCCGCTCCTTCCTGGTGGTGAACGAGAACTTCAACACCGGGTGGGAGGCGCGCGTCGGCGGTAAGGAACTGCGGCCGGTCCGCCTGGACGGCTGGAAGCAGGGCTGGGTCGTCCCGGCCGGAACCACCGGGACCGTTGAACTCACCTACCGTCCCGACATCGCGCAGCGCGCCACGGTCGCCATCGGGCTCGGCCTGGTCCTGCTGCTGTTCCTCGTGGCCGTCCGGCCATGGCGTCCGGGACGGGCGCGGGCACGGCCCCCCGTGTCGGCGGGCATCGGCACCTCCGCGGGCTTGCCGGGCTGGGCCGTGGCCCCGCTGGCGGCGGGCCTGGGCGGCTGGGTCGCCGGGGTGCCCGGCCTCGCCGTCGCGCTGGGAACGGTGCTGGTGTACGGCTGGGCCCGGAGGCGGGAGACGTGGGCGCGGCGGCCGCTGGCCTCCCCGTGGGTGCCCGCCGTGCTGCTGGTGGCCGGTACGGGCTGCCTGGCCACCGGCTACGAGCTGCGGCTGCTGGACAACCCGCTCTCGCCCTCCGGCCACCTTGGCGACATCGTGCCCCAGTTGCTCGGCGTGGTCATCCTGGCTCGGGTCTCGGCGGCGCTGTGGCGTCCGCATCGGGCCGGTGGGGGAGATCCGGGAGCGTCGATCGAGCTGCGCTGGGCACGGCCGCCGGTGGACCGCCCGCGTCCGGCGCCTTCCGTACCTTCCCAGCCTTCCGCCGGGAACGGCCGAGGAGCTGAGCCGGACGCTCCACCGCGTAGTGGCTCACGGTCGCGACTGCGATGGTCGCCGCGAGGATCAGAGGAAGATCGGTCAGCATATTCCCCCGGAACAAACGGCCGGTCCACTCGTACCAGCCGACGATGACGAACATCTGCCACAGGAACACGCTGTAGGAGATCCGGCCGAGAAAGCGCATCACCGGGTTGCCGAGGATCGCGCCCAGCTCGGCATGCCCCGCGTGCGCCATGGCCACGGGCGCGACGAGCAAGGCCGCGCACAGGCCGTTCAGGACGATGTTCATCAGGGCGGTCCAGAACACGTCCAGCGTCACCAGGTCCAGCGGGCCGGTGACCGGGGTGGAGGCCATCACGTACACCAGCGCGGCGCCGGTCCAGCAGGCGCCCCAGGACGCGGCGACGGTCCGGCACAGCCGCGCGACCCGGCCCTCCGGTTCCAGCCGTGCCCAGATGGTGAGCACCGCCAGCGCCATCCCGATCCCGAACCAGCCGAGGAGATGCGGCAGCCACAGCCCGATCCGCGGGTTCACCACGGGGAAGAACATGTAGACCACATAGAGGAGCGAGATGCCCGAGTAGGCGGCGATGCCGATGAGCAGCCGCCGGGCGCGCTTGCCCACCTCGCTCTCCGGCCCCCTGCGCCTGCCGCGCCGCGCGTACCAGGCCAGCGCCCACGCCGTGGCGGGCAGCGTGACGTACCAGGCGACCTCGACCGAGAGGCTCCAGATCTGACCGAGGTACTTGGGGCCCAGTTGGCTTCCCCACCACGGGTCGGCCAGGTACGTGTGGGTGAGGGTGAGCAGTGACAGCCATGTCCCGGGGTCGGCGATGTGGCTGAGCCCCCCGGTGACCATGAAGCAGATGACCAGCGCCCAATAGGCGGGCAGGATTCGCAGCGCGCGCTTGCGGAAGTACGTGCGCGTGCCCGGATCGCCGCGCCGCGCGTCCAGGACGGCGGCGGCCCACGGCCGGTACAGCAGGAGGCCGGACAGGGTGAAGAAGACGGGGACGCCGATCTGGCCGCCGTTGAAGAGCCACCCCGCGGTGCCGGGTTTGTAGAGGACCCCGGACGCGCTGGACACGTGGTAGATGAGCACCGACAGGGCGGCGATGGCCCGTATCCCGTCGAGCGAGTCCTGATGCCCGGAGATCTGGGGCAGGCGGTCACGCATCTCGTGCGTCCGGTCGCTTGCGCAGGACGAGGACCAGGTTCCATGTGGCGATCTCCCGCAGCCCTGGGATGCGCACGACGCCTTCGGCCCAGCGCGGGTGGTACCGCGGGATCGCGTCCAGCACCTCCACCTCGCGGCAGGACTTGGCCCATGCCAGCGCGTCGCCCACGGAGACGGCGTAGAGGCCGTCGCCGAAGCGGTTCTTCGGCGGGCGCCCGTGCCTGCGCTCGTACCGGCGGGCGGCGCGATGCCCGCCCAGGTAGTGCCAGGGGGAGGTCTCGTGCCCTCCCCAAGGGGACAGCCAGTTCGTGAAGGAGATGTAGACGATCCCCCCGGGCCGGACCACCCGCACCATCTCCTCGGCCATGCGCCATGGGTCCGGTACGTGTTCGAGGGCGTTGGAGGACAGGCACACATCGGCGGACGAGGTGCGGAAGGGCAGCGCCAGCGCGCTCGCCGCGAGGGTGTTGCGAGGAGGCTCGCCGTGCGCGGTGATCTCGCGGAGGTCGCAGTCGATGGGCGTGCAGCGGGTGCCCGCGTCCTGCAACGCCCGCGCGAGGAAGCCCGCGCCCGCGCCCACATCGATGACCGTGGCGCCGTCCAGATCGGTGTAGGCGGAGAGTTGCTCGACCGTGTCCCGCGCGAGCAGGGTGTAGAAGAAGACGGGGTCGGTCTGTTCCTTGCGGAAGGCCCTCAGCAGGGTGATGGAGCGGGCCAGCGTCGCCTTGTGCCGCGGCGCCGGATCGTCCAGGCGGAGGGTGGGAAGGGCCGTCGGCATGGGCATACCTCGCGGGACTGACGCGCGTCGTGCGCTCCGCTCGGGGCGAGCCGGGCGCGATGGGTGGGCCGGATATTACCGATGTGTACCTATAAGTCGATAGTCTTCGTCGCTGCCCGGTTCACTGTCCGGTTTGCCGTGCCGGCCCGGGGCCGGCGTGCACGGGTCGGCAGGGGCGACGCGGCGCGGTAGCAGCGGCGCCAGCAGCGCGGCCAGGGCGAAGGCGCCGGCGCTGAGCAGCAGGGCGCGGGCACCCCAGGCCGCGTACTCCGGGGCCGGCGCGGACGGCGGCGCGAGCCCGGACGCCCCGCCGAAGAAGACCACTCCCGCCAGCGCCACGCCCATCGCGTTGCCGAGCTGGATCACCGAGTTGAGCACGCCCGAGGCCGCCCCGGCGTCCGCCGCGGGCAGCTCGCCGAGCACCAGGTTGGACAGGATGGGGATGGTCAGCCCCATGCCGATCCCGGCGCCGATCATCCACGGCACCAGGTCACGGGGGGTGAGCGCGGCGCCGTTCGCGTCCCACGACCAGGCCAGCCCGACGGTGCCCGCCGCCATGATCGGCGTCCCGAGCGTGACCAGCGCGCGTGCCCTCGGCGGGCCGAACCGGTTGGTGAGCTGCGCGGTGCAGGCGATGCCCGCGGGCCAGGCCAGTCCGGTCAGCGCGACCTTCAGCGGCGACCAGCCGAGCCCGAACTGCAGCGTCCAGGTCAGCACGATGAAGTAGCCCGACACCCCGCAGAACAGCACGAACAGCAGCGCCAGCCCGGCCGTGTAGGACCGGATGCGGAACAGCGACGGCGGGACCAGGACGGCCAGCCCCCGGCGCGCCCGGTGCCGCTGGAGGCGGGCGAAGGCGTACAGGACGGGCACCGCCGCGGCCATCGACACCACCGTCCAGGCGGGCCAGCCCAGTTCCCGTCCCTGGACGAGGGGATAGGCCAGCAGCAGCGAGCCCAGCGTGACCAGCAGCGTGCCCGGGACGTCCAGCCGCGGCGGCCGGTCGGCGCGGGACTCGCGCATCCAGCGCCAGGCGCCCGCCAGCGCGATCGCGCCCACCGGCAGGTTGACCAGGAAGATCAGCCGCCAGCCGAGGGGCAGGTCGCCGCTGAGCAGCAGCCCGCCCAGCACCGGCCCGCCCGCCTGTCCCGCGCCCAGCACGATCCCGTACAGGGAGAGCGCCAGCGTGCGCTGCGGCCCGGCGCGGAACTCCGTCGCGATGATCGACATGACCTGCGGCACCATCACGCCGCCGCACGCGCCCTGCGCCACCCGCGCCGCGATCAGCAGGCCCGGGGACGGCGCCGCCGCGGCGAGGGCGGAGGCCACGGTGAACCCGGTCACCCCGAGCATGAAGACCCGGCGCCGCCCGTGCACGTCGCCCAGCCGGCCGCCGGCCACCAGCAGCAGCGCGAACGCCAGGGCGTACCCGGCGGTGAACCACTGCCCGGCGGCGTACGAGGCGCCGAGCTCGGTCTGGATCTCGCGCAGCGCCACCCCGACGATCGTCACGTCCACCAGGTCCATGAAGGTCGCCAGCAGCACCGCCAGCAGCGCCGGCCACTGATGGCGCCGATGGCGTCCCTGGTGACGGCTGGCCCGCCGGGACCGGACGGCAAAGGGCACGGCAACCCTTTCGGGGTGAGATAGGCGGAAAGCCGGTCCTGTAGGGTAACCCGCCGAATCAGCGGCTTCGCGGAGGTCTTCGACATGCGGCGACCGGTCGGCTTGATCATGGTCTGCCTGGGCGCGTTCTGCCTCACCCTCGCCCCGCTGGTCAGGTTCTACGTGGCCGAGCAGGTGGTGAAGGCGCCGCTGAACCGGTTCCAGACGACCCGGCTGGAGGCCAGGAACGCCACCTATTTCGACACGGCCATGCTCAAGCCCAGGTCGGGCGCGACGTTGCGGGCGACCAGCGTCGTGCGCGGGGACGTGCGCGCCAACGGCGGGAACGACGACATCGCGGTCTGGGACTCCACGACGGACGTCGTCGACATCGCGAACCCGGACAGGCCACTCCAGGTCTCCGGTTTCCGGATCGCGTTCGACCGGCGCACCTCCCGGTTGGTGCGGTGCTGCGGGGCGAACGTGGACGGCGACACGAGCGTGCGGATGTCGGGGTACGGGCTGCTGTTCCCGATCGCGAACGTGCGGAAGCGCGACTACCCGTTCTTCGACATGACGACCCGGCGGCCGGTCCCGATGCGGTACTCGGGTGAGGAGGAGGTCAGGGGCGTCCGGACCTACCGCTTCGTCCAGCGCGTCCCCGAGACCAGGACCGGCGCGATCGGGGTCAGGCTGCCCGCGCGCATGCTGGGCATGGACCCGCGGCTGCCGGACCAGAAGGTGGACCGGTACTCCGCGGCCACCGTCACGATGTGGGTGGACCCGCGCACCGGGATCCCCGTCCGGCAGCGGCAGGCCATCTCCAGCACCGTGCGGACGCCCGATGGCCGGGGCGGGATGACGATCGCCTCGGCGGACCTGGTCACCATGCCCGAGTCGGAGCGTGCGCTGGTGGACACCGCGAACGACGGCGCGCTGAAGATCGAGGCGGCGCGCTCCTGGGTTCCGATCGGGACCTTCGTCCTCGGCGTGGCGCTGCTCGTGCTGGGCATGGTCGCGGGACCGCTCGGGTCCCGGCGTTCCGCGCGGTCCGGGCCGCCGGCGCCGCGCCGCTCGGACGGCAGGTTCGGCGAGCCCGCCGCGTCCTCGCGATCTGGCTGATACGTGTTCTACCCCGTTATCCAGACCCGGCGAGGTCTCACATCGAGCCGAATAGAACCTGTTGCAGTTTTCCGGGCGGCGGCCTAGGGTCGAGGCGTGCGGACACGAGTCACCGAGCTATTCGGCATCGAGTACCCCCTCTTCGCGTTCAGTCACTGCCGCGATGTCGTCGCCGCGGTGAGCCGCGCCGGCGGCATGGGCGTCCTCGGCGCCCTGTACTTCTCCCCCGAGGAGCTGGAGCTCGAGCTCAAGTGGATCGACGAGCATGTCGGCGGCAGGCCCTACGGCGTGGACGTGGTGATGCCCGCCAAGTACGAGGGCGCCGACCTCGGTGACGCCGAGGAGATGCTCGGCAAGCTGCGCGCCATGATCCCCGAGGAGCACAAGCGGTTCCTGGAGGAGCTGCTGGCCGAGCACGGCGTCGAGCCCTCCACGGGGTCGGCGCAGCGCGCGCTGCTCGGCTGGACCGACCAGACCGCCCGCCCCCAGGTGGAGATCGCGCTCAAGCACCCGATCGCGCTGCTGGCCAGCGCGCTCGGCCCGCCGCCCGCCGACGTGGTCGAGCAGGCGCACGGGCACGGCGTCAAGGTCGCGGGCCTGGCCTCCAACGCCCGCCACGCCCGCAAGCAGGTCGAGGCGGGCGTGGACATCATCGTCGCGCAGGGCACCGAGGCCGGCGGCCACACCGGCGACGTGTCCACGATGGTCCTCGTCCCCGAGGTCGTGGACGCGGTCGGCGAGGACACCATGGTGCTGGCCGCCGGCGGCATCGGCCGCGGCCGCCAGATGGCCGCGGGCCTCGCGCTCGGCGCCGACGGCGTGTGGACGGGCTCCATCTGGCTGACCGTGGACGAGGCCGACACCCCCGAACGCGCGCTGCCCAAGCTGCTCAAGGCGACGTCCCGCGACACCGTCAGGTCCCGCGCCTGGACGGGCAAGCCCGCCCGCTTCCTCAAGACCGCGTGGACGGAGGCGTGGGAGAGCGAAAGGTCACCGGGGACCCTCCCGATGCCGATGCAGTTCATGCTGGTCGCCGACGCCCTGCCGCGGATCGCGCGCTCCGGCGACGGCGAGCTGGTCACCTTCCCGGTCGGCCAGATCGTGGGCTCCATGAACCAGGTCAAGCCCGCCGCCCAGGTCGTCTACGACCTCATCGAGGAGTACGTCGAGGCCATCGAGCGCCTGAACGCCATCACCGAGGCGGAGTAGCTCCCGGGGGGCGCCGCACCGCCTCGGCCGGGCGTGCGCCTTCCCGCCCTACTCGCCCTTGAAGACGGCGGGGCGCTTCTCCTTGAAGGCGCGGGAGCCCTCCTTGGCGTCCTCGGAGCCGATCACCGGCCAGCCGATCTCGTCGGAGACCTTGAGGGCCTCCTCCTCGGGGAGGTGCTCGGTCTCGCGGTAGGTGCGCAGGATGGCCTGCACGGCCAGGGGGCCGCAGGCCGCGATCCGATCGGCCAGCTCGCGCGCGGCGGCCAGGGCCCGGCCGCTGGGGACGATCGTGTTGATCAGGCCCATGGCCAGGGCCTCGGACGGCGTGACCGAGCGGGCGGTCAGCAGGAGGTCCATGGCGTTCGCGTAGCCGATCTGGCGGGGGAGGCGGATGGCCGAGCCGCCCATGGGGAACAGGCCGCGCTTGGCCTCGTACAGGCCCAGGGTCGCGTCCTCGGCGACGACGCGCAGGTCGGTCCCGACGAGCAGCTCGGTGCCCCCCGCCACGGCGTAGCCCTCGATCGCCGAGATCAGCGGCTTGGTCGGGCGCGCGTCGCGCAGCAGCCCCTTCCAGTGGAAGTCGGGGATCTGGGACGCGCGTTCCCGGACCCGGGGATCGGACGAGGGCGTGCCCATGGCCTTGAGGTCCGCGCCCGCGCAGAAGTGGCCTCCGGCGCCGGTGAGGATGCCGACGCGCACCTCGGGCGTCGCGGAGATGTAGGCCCACGCGTCCGCCATCCCGACCAGCATCGCCGTGCTGAGGGCGTTGCGCGCCTCGGGACGGTTCAGCGTCACGACGACGACGTGCCCGTCCCGCTCGACGGTGCAGTGCTCGGTGCTGATGGGCAGCCGTTCGGCCATCGCTCCTCCTCCGGCCCCCTCCGGGTGACGCCCCGGGGGCATGAAAACAAGAACAGATTCTAGTGATCGTGCTCGGCCGCGAACAGGTCTTGCCCGGCAAAACGAGAACGTGATCTACTTTGGGCCCCGGCACCTGCTGGTGCACCGCGAGCGCCGAGGAGACACCCATGGGGTCGTTGGGCTTTTGGCGGCTGGCGCAGGCCGATCCGGAGTGGGTCGCCGCCGTCGACCCGGACGGGACCGAGCACACCGCCGGCGCGCTGCTCTCCCGAGCCAACCGCCTGGTCCACGGGTTGCGCGCGCTGGGCGTGGAGAAGGGGGACGGGATCTGCGGTCTCGTCCCCAACGGGGTGGACGGGCTGGTGCTGTACCTGGCCGCGCTCCAGGCCGGCTGGTACTACACCCCGATCAACTGGCATCTGACCGGGCCCGAGATCGGCTACATCGTGGCCGACTCCGAGGCCAAGGCGTTCTTCGTCCACGACCGGTACGCGGAGGAGGGCGCGCGGGCGGCCGAGGAGTCGGGCATCGACCCCCGCCGCCGCTTCGCGTTCGGCGCGGTCGAGGGCTTCCGCTCGTACGAGGAACTGGTGGACGGCCGGCCGGACACCCTCCCCGAGGACCGCGGCAACGGCGCCACCATGCACTACACGTCCGGGACGACCGGCCGTCCCAAGGGGGTGCGGCGGGCGCTGGCCGGGATCGACCCCGACGACAGCGCCGAGCTGATGAGCTTCCTGCTGACCCTGTTCGGCATCCCGCCGGGGGCGCCCGCCGGGCAATCCCCGCAGGCCCACCTCGTGACCTCGCCGAACTACCACACGGCCGTCACCCAGTTCGGCGGTACGGCGCTGCACATGGGCCACACCCTCGTCTACATGGACCGGTGGGACGCCGAGGACTGCCTCCGCGCCATCGAGAAGTACTCCATCACCAACACGCACATGGTGCCGACCCACTTCAAACGGCTGGTGTCGCTCCCTGAGGAGACGCGCAGGCGGTACGACGTGTCGTCCATGAAGTGGGCGATCCACGCCGCCGCGCCCTGTCCCGTCCCGCTCAAGTGGCAAATGCTCGACTGGTGGGGCGACTGCATCTGGGAGTACTACGCGGCCACCGAGGGCGGCGGGACGATCGCGAGCCCCCAGGACTGGCGGGAGCATCCGGGCACGGTCGGCAAGGCGTGGCCGATCAGCGAGCTGCTCATCGTGGACGAGAACAACGACCCCGTCCCCCCGGGGACGCCCGGCACGATCTACATGAAGATGGCCGGGGTCGAGTTCGAGTACAAGGGCGACCGGGAGAAGACGGAGCGGAACCGGCTCAAGGACTACTTCACGGTCGGCGACATCGGCTACCTGACCGAGGACGGCTTCCTGTTCCTGTCCGACCGCAAGGCCGACATGATCATCTCCGGTGGGGCCAACATCTACCCGGCCGAGATCGAGAACGAGATCGTGATGCATCCCAAGGTCGCGGACGTGGCCGTGTTCGGCATCCCCGACGAGGAGTGGGGCGAGCAGATCAAGGCCGTCGTGGAACCGGCCGCGGGCGCCGAGCCTGGGCCGGACCTGGCCGCCGAGATCCTGTCGTCGCTGGAGGGCCGGCTGGCGAGGATGAAGTGGCCACGGTCGATCGACTTCATCGAGGCGATGCCGCGCGAGCCCAACGGCAAGCTCCTCAAACGCAAGCTGCGCGACCCGTACTGGAAGGACCACGAGCGTGCCATCTGACGCCCTCACCCACGTCCTGGAGTTCCCCGGCGGGTACACCCGCTCGGTGGGGCCCGTGATCGGGCGGTTCCTGAGCGAACTGCGCGACGGCCGCCTGGTCGGGGTGCGGACACGGGACGGGAAGGTGCTGGTCCCGCCCACCGAGTACGACCCGGCCACCGGCGAGGCGGTCACCGGGGAGTTCGTCGAGGTCGGCCCGGCCGGCACCGTCCAGACCTGGTCGTGGGTCGGACGGCCGCTGAGCGGCCACCCGCTGGACCGGCCGTTCGCGTGGGCGCTGGTCCGCCCGGACGGCGCGGACACCGCCCTGCTGCACGCACTCGACCTCGGCGTGTTCGAGGAGGGCGCCAAGCCGCCCCGCTTCCTGAAGACCGGGCTGCGGGTCCGGCCCAAGTGGCGGGCCGAGCGGACGGGGGCGATCGGCGACATCGAGTGCTTCCTGCCCGAGGTCACCATGATCAACGCGCCGGTCCGGGTGGAGTACCGGCTGCGCGCCGGGAGGGCGCAGGAGCGGTTCCTGGAGGGCATCGCCGAGGGCAGGATCCTCGGTCACCGGTGCGGCGTGTGCGGCCAGGTGATCGTGCCGATGAAGGGGATGTGCTCCAAGGACGGCGTGCCGACCACCGAGGAGGTGGAGCTGCCCGACACCGGCACGGTCACCACCTTCGCGGTCAACAACCTGCCCGACCCGCGCGCCCCCGAGGTGCCGTTCGTGTCCGCCTACGTCCTGCTGGACGGCGCGGGCATGCCGATGCTCGCCCTGGTCGCGGGCATCCCGGCGGACCGGGTGCGGATGGGCATGCGGGTGAAGGCGGCCTGGCGTCCCCGCGAGGAGTGGGAGAAGTCCATGGCCAACATCAAGTGGTTCGAGCCCCTCGACGAGCCCGACGTCCCCTTCGAGCAGATCAAGGACCACGTGTGATGACCCGGACGGACATCGCCGTCGTCGCGTTCGCGCAGACCCGGCACACCGCCGAGGACTCCGGGCTGTCGGAGGTCGAGCTGCTGGCGCCGGTGATCACCGAGATCAAGGAGCGGACGGGCCTGACCCGGTTCGGGTTCACCTGCTCCGGTTCCAACGACTACCTGGCGGGGGCGCCGTTTTCGTTCGTGTCCGGACTGGACGCGGTGGGGGCCTGGCCGCCGATCTCCGAGAGCCACGTGGAGATGGACGGGGCCTGGGCCCTGTACGAGGCGTGGGTGAGGCTGCTGCACGGCGACGTCGACACCGCGCTGGTGTACGGGTTCGGCAAGCCCTCGCAGGGCGTGCTGCGCGAGATCATGACGTTGCAGCTCGACCCGTACTACCTGGCGCCGCTCGGCGTCGACCAGGTGTCGCTGGCCGCGTTGCAGGCCCGCGCGTACCTGGAGCGGTCGGGCGCCAAGGAGGACGACCTGCGCGCCGTGGCGGCCAGGTCCCGCGCCGCCGGACGCGGCAACCCGTACGCCCTCGACCTGCCCGAACCGGACGCGGACGAGGACTACGACGTCGCGCCGCTGCGCCCGTACGACATCGCGCCGATCACCGACGGCGCCGCCGCGGTGGTGCTCGCGGCCGGTGACAGGGCGCGCGAGCTGTGCGAACGGCCCGCGTGGATTCGCGGCATCGACCATCGCGGCGAGCCGCACTCGCCGGGCGCCCGCGACCTGTCCCGTTCGGAGGCGGCCCGGCTCGCCGCGGAGAAGGCGGGCGCCGCCGGGATCGAGGTGGCCGAGCTGCACGCGCAGTTCACGCACGAGGAGCTGATCCTGCGGGAGGCGCTGGGGCTCGGCGACGACGTCACGGTCAACCCGTCCGGCGGGGCGCTGTCGGCCAACCCGGTGATGGCCGCCGGGCTGGTCCGCATCGGCGAGGCCGCGTCCCGTATCCACGACGGCTCGGCCACCCGGACGCTCGGTCACGCCTCGGGCGGTCCGTGCCTCCAGCAGAACCTGGTCTGCGTCCTCTCGGGAGGAGACTGATGGGTAACCCGTGCGCGGTCATCGGCGTCGGGCAGACCGCCTACAAGACCAAGCGGCTGGACGTGTCGATGGCCGGGCTGCTGCGGGAGGCGGCGGTACGGGCGCTCGACGACGCCGGTCTGACCTGGGCCGCCATCGACGCGGTCGTGATCGGGAAGGCGCCCGACCTGTTCGAGGGCGTGATGATGCCCGAGGCGTACCTGGCCGACGCGCTGGGCGCCGCCGGCAAGCCGATCATGCGGGTGCACACGGCGGGCTCGGTGGGCGGGTCGACCGCGATCGTGGCGGCGAGCCTGATCCAGGGCGGGGTGCACGACCGGGTGCTGACCGTGGCGTGGGAGAAGCAGTCGGAGTCCAACGCCACCTGGGCGCTGACCGTCGGCTCGCCGTTCTCCACGTCCCTGGTCGTCGGGGCGGGCGGGTACTTCGCGCCGCACATCCGCGCGTACATGCGCCGCTCCGGCGCCCCCGACCACATCGGGATGCTGGTCGCCGTCAAGGACCGGCGGAACGCGCTGAAGAACCCGTACGCGCATCTGAAGATCCCCGGTATCTCCCGCGAGATGGTCGAGTCGACGCCGATGCTGTGGGAGCCGATCCGCTACCTGGAGACGTGCCCGTCCTCCGACGGCGCCTGCGCGATGGTGCTGGCGTCCGGGGACGCGGCGCGCAAGGCCCCGAACAGGCCCGCGTGGGTGCACGGCACCGCGATGCGCTCCGAGCCGATCGCCTTCGCGGGACGCGACACCGTCAGCCCGCGGGCGGGCCAGGACTGCGCGGCGGACGTGTACCGGCAGGCGGGCATCACCGATCCGCGCCGCGAGCTGGACTGCGCCGAGGTGTACGTGCCGTTCTCCTGGTACGAGCCGATGTGGCTGGAGAACCTGGGGTTCTGCGGTGAGGGCGAGGGCTGGAAACTGACCGAGGCGGGCGCGACCGCGCTGGACGGGGACATTCCCTGGAACGCCTCGGGCGGCGTGCTGTCGTCCAACCCGATCGGCGCCTCGGGGATGATCCGGTTCGCCGAGGCGGCGCTCCAGGTGCGCGGGCTCGCCGGGGAGCACCAGGTGGACGGCGCGCGCCGCGCGCTCGGCCACGCCTACGGCGGCGGCTCCCAGTTCTTCGCGATGTGGATCGTCGGCTCGGACCGGCCCTGACGGAAGACCCCGAAACCCACCCCTGATCTCCGGAGGCGATTCCGATGGAGTTCAACCACGCCGATCTCTTCGAGGGAGTCGCCGACGCGGTCGGGGACCGCGTCGCGCTGGTCTGCGGCGACCGGCGGCTCACCTACGCCGAGCTGGACGCGGAGGCCAACCGGCTCGCGCACCACCTGGAATCGGTCGGCGTGGAGCCCGGCCGGCACGTCGCCATGCAGATGTACAACTGTGTCGAGTACGCGATCGCGCTGCTGGCCACGCTGAAGATCCGGGCGGTGCCGATCAACGTCAACTACCGGTACGTCAAGAGCGAGCTGCTGTACCTGTACCGCGACTCCGACAGCGTGGCGCTGCTGTACGACGCCGAGTTCGACGAGCGGGTGGCGGAGACCGTGCCCGAGGTGCCGGGCCTGCGCCACTACATCGTGGTGGGCGGTGAGTCGTCGATCCCCGGCGCGGTCACCTACGAGGAGGCCCTGGCGGGGCAGCCGGACACCCGGGGCTTCGGGCCGCGGTCCGAGGACGACACCTACATCATCTACACCGGCGGGACCACCGGCATGCCCAAGGGCGTGATGTGGACCCTGAAGAACCTGCTGTTCGGCTTCTGGAACCCGGCGCTGCCTCGGCCCGGCGTCCCGCAGGACGTGGTGGACAACGCGCGCGACTCGGGTCCGCTCGTGATGATGGCCGCCGCGCCGCTGATGCACGGCGCGGCCCAGCTCGGCACGTGGATCGGCTGGTTCATCGGCGCGACCCTCGTGTACGTGCGCAGGTTCGACGCCGCCGAGGTGTGGCGCGCCGTGGAACGCGAGAAGGTCAACTCGATGACCATCACCGGCGACGCGATGGCGATCCCGATGGTGGAGGAGCTGGAGCGGGGCGGCTCCTACGACCTGTCCTCGCTGATCACGCTGGCCTCGACCGGCGCCATCCTCACCGGCACGGTCCGCGACCGCCTGGCGGCGGCGCTGCCGAACGTCATCATCATGGACCGGTTCGGCTCCACCGAGTCGGGCTCCACGGCCGAGGCCGTGGCCGGGTCCACGCCGGAGAAGGGCCTGCGCTTCGCGCCCGACGTCGAGGACGTGGCCGTGCTGGACGACGCGTTGCAGCCGGTCAAGCCGGGCTCGGGGGTCATCGGCCAGGTCGCCCGCACGGGTTACATCGCCAGCGGCTACTACAACGACCCGGAGAAGACGGCCAAGACGTTCCCCGTGGCGGCGGACGGGGTGCGCTGGCTGCTCACCGGCGACATCGCCACGGTCGACGAGGACGGCAGCATCGCGGTGTACGGGCGCGGCTCGCAGGCCATCAACACCGGGGGCGAGAAGGTCTTCCCCGAGGAGGTCGAGGCCGTCCTGAAGGGCCATCCGTCGGTGTTCGACGCCGTCGTGACGGGCATCCCCGACGAGCGCTTCGGTCACCGCGTGGCCGCCGTCGTCCAGCCGCACGGCGACATCCCGTCCACCGAGGACCTGGACGCCCACTGCCGCGAGCACCTGTCCGGCTACAAGGTCCCGCGCAGCTACGCGTTCGTGGAGGAAATGCAACGCTCCCCAGCCGGCAAGGCCGACTACCGCTGGGCCAAGCGGGTGGCCCAGGAGGCCGCCTCCTCTACCGGACGGTGACGATGGCGGAGCCGTGGCCGAAGAGGCCCTGGTTTACGGCTATGCCGGTGCGGGCGTTCTCGACTTGGCGGCCTTCGGCCTGGCCGCGGAGTTGCCAGGTCAGCTCGCAGACCTGCGCGATCGCCTGGGCGGGTATCGCCTCGCCGAACGAGGCGAGCCCGCCCGAGGGGTTCACCGGGATGCGCCCGCCCAGGGCGGTGTCGCCGGAGCGCAGCAGGTCTTCCGCGCCGCCCGGCTCGCACAGCCCGATGTCCTCGTACCAGTCCAGTTCGAGGGCGGTGGACAGGTCGTACACCTCGGCGAGGGACAGGTCGTCGGGGCCGAGGCCCGCCTCCTCGTAGGCGGCCCGTGCGATGGCGGAGCGGAACGGCACGTCGGGCGGTTCCACCGCCATGGCCGAGTCGGTCGCGAAATCCGGCAGGTCGAGGACGGTCTTGGGGAAGGTCGGGGTGACCGTCGAGAGTCCGGCGACCCGGACCGGATTCCGGACGCCGCGGGCACGCGCGAACTCCATGGACGACAGCACCAGCGCGGCTCCGCCGTCGCTGGTGGCGCAGATGTCCAGGAGCCGCAGCGGGTCGGCCACGACCGCGGACTCGCGCACGTCCTCAAGGGTCACTTCCTTGCGGTAGCGCGCGTTGGGGTTGGCCATGCCGTGCCTGGCGTTCTTGACCTTCACGGCCGCGAAGTCGTCCAGCGTGGCCCCGTACATGGCCATGCGGCGCCGCGCGTACAGGGCGAAGTAGATCGGGTTGGTGGCGCCGAGCAGGCGGAACCGCAGCCAGTCGGGGTCATTGGGACGGTCGCCGCCGACGGGTTTGAAGAAGCCCTTGGGCGCCGCGTCCGCGCCCACTACCAGGGCGACGTCGCACAGCCCGGCGAGGATCTGCGCGCGCGCCGCGTTGATCGCCTGCGCTCCGGACGCGCAGGCCGCGTAGCTGCTGGAGATCCGGGCGCCCGACCAGCCCAGCGCCTGCGCGAACGTGGCGCCGGCGATGAACCCCGGGTACCCGTTGCGGATGGTGTCGGCGCCCGCCACGTACTGGATCTCGGGCCAGGACAGCCCGGCGTCCGCCAGCGCCGCCCGTGCCGCGGCGAGCCCGTACTCGACGAAGTCGCGCCCCCACTTGCCCCACGGATGCATCCCGGCGCCCAGGACGGCGATGTCAGTGCTCATTCGGCTCGCTCCGCTCGCCGGGTCATTTCACGGGCCTCCACATCCAGACGGTGTACTCGGCGTCGTCGTCCTCGTAGAGCGTGCCCTCGGTCAGCTCGACCTCCATGCCCACCTCAAGGTCGGCGACGCCCACCTCCGGGACGACCTGGCCGAGGACCACCATCCGTTCGGTTTCGAGCTCGACGGCCGCCACCGCGTAGGGGCGGAACGGCTCGGCCGCGACGTACGGGGGCGGTGGCTTGTAGCGGGCGTCGGCGTAGGACCAGACGCGGCCCCGGTTGGAGAAGGCGTAGTCCTCCAGTTCCGAGCCGTCCTTGGGGCCCGTGCAGCCGGGGTTGCGGCAGGCGAGGTCGTTGCGGGGGAAGTACGGCGTGCCGCAGGACGTGCATCGTGTCCCCAGGAGCCGGACGCCCTCTCCGCCGGACCCGGTGGAGAACCAGCCGTCCACCGCGGGCCGCCGTTCCTTGATCGTGCTCAATCGCCACCTCCGGGACCGCGCCGCCGACGTCCGCAGCATACCAACCAAGCGCACGTTCAAATCAAGACAGGTCCGGACATCTCGCCATTCCTCCGCCCTACCTAACTGACGCGTCAGTCACTTCGGTACAGTGAGCCGAGCGGGATTCTGCTCATCGGGCAGTGCTCATCGGGCAAGGAGTGCGCATGCGGACTGGACTGGAGGGCAAGACCGCCCTCATCACGGGGGCCTCCCGGGGCATCGGCAAGGCGATCGCGTTCGCGCTGGCGGCCGAAGGCGCGAACGTCGTGCTGTCCTCCCGGAAGCAGGAGGGCCTCGACGCGGTGGCCAAGGAGATCGAGGCCGCCCACCCCGGGGTGGGGGTGCTGGCCAAGGCCGCCCATGTCGGCGACGCGGACGCCGCCGCGGCCTGCGTGGAGGCCGCCGTGGACACCTTCGGCGCCGTGGACGTGCTGGTCAACAACGCCGGGACCAGCCCGCACTTCGGGCCCATGGTCGACATCACGCCCGCGGCGGCCGAGAAGACCGTCCAGGTCAACCAGTTCGCGGTGGTGCTGTGGACGCAGCTCGCCTGGAAGCGGTCGATGCGGGAGCGCGGCGGCTCGATCATCAACATCGCCTCCATCGGCGGCATGATCACCGAGCACGGCATCGGCTACTACAACACGACCAAGGCCGCGGTCATCCACCTGACCCGCCAGTTCGCGATGGAGCTCGCCCCCCGCGTCCGGGTCAACTGCATCGCGCCCGGCCTCGTCAAGACGGCCCTGGCCCGCGCGCTGTGGGAGAACAACGAGGAGCAGATCGGCAAGCACATGCCGCTGGGACGGCTGGGTGAGCCGGAGGACATCGCCGGCGCCGCGGTGTTCCTGGCCGGCGAGACCGCGTCCTGGATGACCGGGCAGACCCTGGTGGTGGACGGCGGCGCGACCATCCGTCCTTCGATCGCGTGAGCGCACGGCGTTAGGAGCATGCCCATGAACCGCTGGGGAATGACCGTGCCGCTGACCGGAGTGTCGCTGCCGGAACAGCGAGAGATCATCGAAGCGTTGCCGGGGCTCGGCTACACCGACGCCTGGTCCGCGGAGACCAACGGCAGCGACGCCTTCACACCGCTGGCGCTGGCCTCGCAGTGGGCGCCCGAGCTGCGCCTGGGCCCCGCGATCGTGCCCGTCTACACGCGCGGTCCCGCACTGCTCGCCCAGCAGGCCGCCACCCTGGCGAACCTCGCGCCGGGACGGTTCGTGCTGGGCATCGGCACCTCCTCCGACACCATCGTCGAACGCTGGAACGGCATCCCGTTCACGGAGCCCTACAAGCGCACCCGCGACACCCTCCGCTTCCTCCGCAGGGCGCTGGCGGGGGAGAAGGTCACCGAGGAGTACGAGACCTTCGCCGTGCGCGGCTTCAAGATCGACGGGGTGCCCGGGACGCCGCCGCCGATCGTGCTGGCGGCGCTGCGTCCCGGCATGCTCCGGCTGGCGGCCCGCGAGGCGGACGGCGCGATCACCAACTGGCTGGCGCCCAGGGACGTCAGGACGGTACGGGGCGTGCTGGGCGAGGAGCCCGAGCTGATCGCCCGCCTGTTCGTCTGCCCCACCGGGGACGCCGAGGAGGCCAGGTCGATCGGCCGGTGGATGATCGCCGCGTATATGAACGTGCCCGTGTACCAGGCGTTCCATCAGTGGCTCGGCCGCGGCGAGGCGCTGCGCCCGATGAACGAGGCGTGGGCCGCCGGCGACCGCAAGAAGGCCCTTGAGGTGATCCCCGACGAGGTCGTGGACGACCTGATCGTGCACGGCCCGCCGGAGGCGTGCCGTGCCCGCATCCGTGAGTACGTGGCCAACGGGCTCACCACGCCGGTGCTGGCGATCGTCCGCGGCGGCGGGCTCTCCCTGGCCGAGGCGGTGCGCGCGCTCGCGCCCGGCGCCTGATAACGGCGGTTTTGCCGAGCCCGGTGCGGTCACACACCGGGACGGGCCGTTCACGGGTCGTTCCATGATTTCTCGTGGATCGAGGTTTACCGGCTCCGGGCCCGGGGAGGGTGGGGCGAACGGGTTCACCGGGCGGCGGGGACACGTGGCTCTCCGCCCGAGGGGTCCGGGAACTGCACCCTAGGAACGAGGAGCCGATAGTGCTCACCCTGACCAGCGGCGCCGTGCAGGTGATCCGCACCGTGACGGCCAACCCCGAGATGCCGCCCGAGACCGGCATCCGCATCGAGTCCGGGGCCGACGGTTCCGACGCGCTGCGGCTGTCGGTCGCCCCGGCGCCCGAGGCGGGGGACCAGATCGTGGAGTCCGAGGGGGCCCGCGTCTACCTCGCACCGGCCGTCGCCCTGATGCTCGACGACAAGACCCTGGACGCCCAGGTCGATCCGCAGGGCGACGTGGCGTTCACCATCGCCGAGGTCGCCGGGGGGCCTCCGGGCGTCTGACGGGCGCCGGACCAGGCGAGACCGGACCGGGACGCCGGCCCTCCGGCCAGGTGGCCGGTGTCCCGGTCTTCGCATGTCGGCCCGGCTTCTCTCTGGGAGACTGGGCCATGTGACATCCTCGTCCGGGCCGGGAGAGCCGCACGAGCCGCACGCGTCCAGTGACCCCGCCGGCCCGCCCTCGCGGGAGGAGCTGGACCGGCAGGTGCGCGACCACTACGGGACGTGGCGCGACCAGCCGCGCGGGCTGGCCTGCGCCGTGATCGCGGGGTTCCTGGTGCTCACCACGGTCGCGTTCGGCCTCGGCCTGCTGTGGGTGACCACGATGGCCGGGCGGTGAGCCGGGCCACCCCCTCAATCCCCGAACGAGGGATGCGGGCCCAGCGCCCAGTACTCGTACAGCCCGTAGCCCGTGTCGTGGGACGTCGGCGCGGCGCCGTCCAGGTACTCGTAACGTCCCACCGCGTCCACCATCCCCCACATGCGGGCCGCGTCCTCCTCCTTGCGCGTGTCGTACGAGACGCCCTGCACCTTGAGGTCGGGCCCCTGGTACATGCCGTGCCTCCAGTCGGGCTCCAACCCGTACCCGGTGCCCACCATCATGTGGACGGGCAGGATCGGCGTGGCCCGTACCGCGAACGGACGCCCGCCGGGAGGGCTGAATCCGATCGTGGCCGTGCTGACCTCCCGCGTGCCGTCCACATAGACCGGGCGGTACTCGGGACGCCCCAGGTACTCGGGCTCGCGTGACTCGTCCTGCCACACCCGCGTCGCCTCTTCGAGCAGCCTCCGGCCCTTCTCGTCCTCCTGGACGATGCACAGGATCGCGTGGTCCTCGAACTGCATGGGCGCGTAGAGCCAGTAGAACGTCCTCGCGTTCTTGGACTGGATGCCGGGCGGCTCGGGCTCGCCGACCGGGCGGATGCCCCAGGACCGGTCCCGCGACCCCCACCACCGGTCCGGCGTGACGTCGATCCGCTCGCCGTCCACCGTGATCGTCCCGGACCAGCGGCCGGTCTGCGCCAGCCGCCGCGAGTCGAACATCACCCGCTCCTGCCAGCGCAGGTAGTGCGGCGGTTCAAGCCGGGCCGGGATGGCGCCTTCCCAGTCCAGGTCGAACGACAGCCCGTGCTCGTTGTCGTCCAGGACGACCCGCAGCCGCCGCAGGCCCTCGACGACCTCCACCCGGAACGGCCCGACCCTGGTGTCCATCCGGTCCAGTCCCAGCTCCCGCGAGGCCCGCACGACCTTGTGCGCGGGACCTCTGCGGACCAGCGCGAAGGCGTCCATCACGCCCAGGTTCGGGTACTGCCCGAGCCCGACGATCAGCATCAGCTCGTCGGAGCAGCCGTGCAGGTTGAAGTAGTACCGATCGTAGAAGTTGCGGTCGGAGGTGGTGACGTGCCGCATCACCTCGGGGGCCTGGTGGATCGGGTAGTCGTCGAGCGGCGAGAGGGTCATGTGAGGAGGCCCCTTTCTGTGCTGTCGCCGGGGACGGCACCGGACGCCCCGGGCTCGTGCCCGATCACAGGATCGTGGCCAGCAGGCGGGTGCAGTTGTTGTCGTGGGGGAAGGGGTCGCCGGGTTCGATCCAGCCGAAATCGATCATCGCCTGCCCGATCCGGGCCATGATCACGGAGAACTTGAAGCCGGACAGGATCTCGTAGTAGGCGAGGTCGCGCATCGGCCGCCCCAGCAGCTCCTCGTACCGCGCGATCGTCTCCTCGTAGGAGGGGAACCCCGTGAGCCTGGGCACGCCCATGCCCTCGCTGTGGTGGCGGTCGAGGAACATGAACCAGGCCAGGTCCTCCTCGGGCGCGCCCAGCACCGCCATCTCCCAGTCCAGGACCGCCTTGGGCACGCCGTCCTGGAAGATGACGTTGCCGATGCGCGAGTCGCCCCACAGCAGGACCGGCGGATCGGGTTCCTCCGGCAGGTTGGCCTTGAGCCAGGTGAGCGCTTGCGCCGCCACGTCCTGCGGCCCGTTGTACCCCCAGTGCATGAAGTGCTCGTAGTAGGCGAGGCGCTGCGGCAGCCCGGTCGGGCCCCAAGAAGGCTGGTCGAGGAAACCCAGGCCCAGGGCGACGGGGTCGAGCCTGTGGACGCGGGCGAGGATCTCCAGGGCGGACCACCACATCGCGGCCCGTTCCTCCGGCGGCACCTCCGTCACCCAGCCGTCGGTGTGGTACGGGGGCATGTCCGTGGGAACGCGGCCCTCGACATGCTCCATCACGAAGAACGGGGCGCCGAGCGGCTCCGAGGACGCCTCGTACCAGAGGATGGGCGGGACCGGGATGTCGGTGCGCTCATCCAGGATCCGCATCAGCCGGTACTGCTCCTCGAAGCGCGGCTCGGGGAAGACCTGATACCGGACGGGGGCGACCCTGGCGACATAGGTGCCGTGGCGGTCCGCGCCGTCTTCCGGGTCGGTCCAGTTCGCCTCGAACATCAGCGTCTCGTTGGAGAAGCCGCTGGTCGCCGGGGTCTCCAGGGCGGGGATGCGAGCGCCGGGCAACCGCCCGTCCAGCCAGCCCGCCAGGCCGCGCAGGGTGATCTCCGGATCGCGCTGGTCGGGTACGGGCATGCCGGCTCCCTCGTGCCGCCGGGTCGGGGGGTGTCCGCCCCCGGACAGCGAAGTAGAACGTGTTCTATCAATGCCCCGGGTGGCGGTCAATGCCCGGCGTGAAAAGATCGAGGGATGCGACTGACCAAGCTCGGACACGCCTGCGTGCGGCTGCAGAAGGACGATCGGACCCTGGTCATCGACCCCGGAGCGTTCACCCCCGAGGAGGACGAGCCGTTGGCCGGGGCGGACGCCGTCCTGATCACGCACGAGCACGTCGACCACTTCGTCCCCGACCGGATCCGCAAGGCGATGGCGGAGAACCCGGCGCTGGAGGTGTGGACCTCGCGCGTCGTCGCCCAGACCCTGGCCGACCTGGGCGGGCGGGTGCACGAGGTCGGGCACGAGGACACCTTCACCGTCGCCGGGTTCGACGTGCACGTCTACGGGGAGTCCCACGAGATCCTGCACCCGGACGTGCCGCCGATCCCCAACACCGGCTTCCTGATCGACGGCGAGGTGTTCCACCCGGGCGACGCGCTGACCGTGCCGTCCGAGCCCGTCCGGACGCTGTGCCTGCCCGGCAACGCGCCGTGGATGAAGGTCCCCGAGCTGTACCAGTACACCCGGGAGGTGCGTCCCGAACGGGCGTTCGTGGTCCACGACGGGCTGCTGAACGACAACGGCCTGGGCGTGATGACCAAGCATGTCGAGGCCGCGGGCGAGGAACTGGGCAAGGAGTTCCGCCGGCTCACGCCCGGCGAGTCGGTCGACCTCGGATGACGGCGGGCACGGAGAACGCCGAGGGCACGGAGGGCGCGGGGGCGCCGCGGGGCCCGATCCGCGCGGTCTTCCTCGACATCGGCGAGACCCTGATCAACGAGGGTGAGATCTACGGCCGGTGGGCGGACTGGCTGGGCGTCCCCCGGCACACCTTCCTGGCCAAGCTGGGCGCGGTCCTGGCGCGCGGCGGCACCAACCGGGACGCGCTGGAGTACTTCCGTCCCGGGTTCGACCTGGCGGTGGAGGAGAGGCGGCGGGCCGAGGCGGGCGTGCCGAACGGCTTCGGCCCGTCCGACCTCTACCCGGACGTCCGGGACTGCCTGGCGGGCCTGCGCGACCAGGGCCTGTTCATCGGCATCGCGGGCAACCAGCCGCTGGAGGCCGGGGCGCGGCTCGCCGCGCTGGACCTGGACGCGGACGCGGTCGGAATCTCCGAGGTGTGGGGCGTGGAGAAGCCCTCCCCGGAGTTCTTCGCCCGCTGCGCCGAACTGGCGGGCCGCCCGCCCGGCGAGATCCTCTACGTGGGCGACCGCATCGACAACGACGTGCGCGCGCCGCTCGATTTCGGCATGCAGGCGGCGTTCCTGCGGCGCGGTCCCTGGGGCGTGATCCAGGAGGAGGAAGGGGTGCCGGCGAGCGCCACGTTCGTCCTGGACGACCTCGCGGGCCTGCCCGCCCTGATCGCCGCGCACAACAAGGGCGCCGGCGGCTGAGGCGGCCGGAACCCCTAAGGGAGCTCCCCTAATCCGCGAGTAGGGGACCAAGACCGGTCCCGAGGGCGATCCGGTGCGTTTTTCCGGTTTCTACCGTGGGTGATGAATCCAGGAACGCGATCGGGGAGACCTCACCATGAACGGAATCTACCGCCCCCGCGAGGGGCGGGTCATCGCCGGCGTGTGCGCCGCGCTCGCCCGGCGGTTCGGGATGGCGCCCTGGACCGTCCGGATGCTGGCGTTGCTCTCCTGCCTGCTGCCCGGACCGCAGTTCGTGGTCTACATCGTCCTATGGATCATGCTTCCGAACGAGGAACGCCACCCGGCGCACTCGCGCTGACGCCGCGCGCCCCGAGCCCCTTGGACGGCGGGTCCGCACGGTGTTAGATCGTGCTGGTGACCCGGTGCGTTTCTCGTGAGTCGTCGGAGGGGAGCCGCTGTGCCTGAGGTGGCCCCAGGGCTCGACGGGGCACGGGCGCTCCTCGGGTACCTGCGCGACCTGGCCGCGGCGCGCCGCGAGACCGACCGCGAGCGCGCCGCCGCCGACGAGGTGCACTGGCTGGCCGACCTGCCCGGCGAGGTCTACGTGGAGACCGACGCGGGTCCCGGCGACGCGCTGTTCAGCGTCCCGGTGATCCCGCTGACGCCGCCCGCGGTGCTGGAGGAGTTCGACGGCTGGCTCGCGATGCGGCACTGGTACCGCACGCTGCGCGGCATGGCCGGCCGGGCGGCCGCGCACGGCGCCGAGGTGTCGCTGGTCACGGGCCTGCTGACGTGGCGTCCCGCCGGCGGCCGTCCCGTCCGCGACCACCTGCTGTCCGCCCCCGTCCGGATCGTGGTGGACGAACGGTCCGGCCGCGTGGACGTGGTGCTCGCCGGGCCCGCCGCGCCCAGGGACCGGCCGCTGCCCGCGGCTTTGCCCGGATACAGCGCCGACCGCGCCGACTGGGTGTGGGACGCCGTCCGGTCGGGACAGGCGATCGGACTGCGGCCCTCCGTGTCGGACGTCCTGCGCAAATGGTGCTCGGCCGCGTTCGGCGGCCGTGGCGAGACGGTCGCCTTCCGCGAGGACTGGGCGCCGGTCCCGCCGGACGCGCCCGCGCCGTCCGTCCCGCAACTGAGGCTGGCGCCCGCGCTCGTGCTGCGGGCGCCGGGACGCGCCGCCGTGGCGGGCCACTACGAGACCCTGCTGGCCCGTCTCGGGGACGGGCCGCCGCCGGGAGGCGTCGCGGCCTTCCTCGAACCCGGGCCGCGCTCACCTCTCCTGCACGTCGCGGAGAGCGGTCCGGCGACGATCGCCGACATGATCGGCGGGATGCTCGCCCGGGGCCGCCGGGTGCTGGTCGCCGTCCCGGACGGCGCCGCGGCGCGCGAGCTGCACGCCACCCTGCCGGAGGGCATCGCGGGGCTGTGCGCGGCCGTCACCGACGCCGAACCGGCGGGCGAGGCGGGCGACCCCGACCGCGTCGTGGCCGGGCTGCTCGCGCGGGCCGCCGACCACGACGCCTACGGGCACGCGCAGCACGTGGACGATCTCGCGGCACGCGAGTCCCGCGCGCGGGAGACGGCCGCCGGGCTCGCCGACCGGCTGCGCGACGCCGAGGGCGCCGGCTCCCACGATCTCGGCTCCGGGTACGGAGGCGGCCGCTCCGACCTGGACCTGCGGCTGCGCGCCGAGGCCGCCGACCACGGCTGGCTGCCGCCACGGCACGGGCTGCCCGAACGGCCCCCGATTTCCGGTGTCGAGGCCGCCGAGCTGGTCCGCCTCCTGGCCACGGCGACACCGTCCCGCCGTGCCCGCACGGCCCAGCGGGACGTGGACCCGGCCACCCTGCCGACCCCGCCGTACCTGCGGACGCTGATCGAGGCGGAGGCGACCGCCAACGCCCGCGCCGAACGCGCCGAGACCACCCTCTCCCGCCGGTTGCGCCGCTGCGACCCGCGCCTGCTCGCCCGCCTCGACGGCTGCGCCGGCGCCATGGGCGCCGCGCTGCGCGAGCTCGGCCTCGACGGGCATCCGGGCGGCTGGGACCAGGCGGACCACGCCGTGCGCGCGTTCGGGGACGCGCTCGCCCGGCGCCGCCCGGCCGTCTGGGAGCGGGTCGCGGAGATGACGTCCCGCGCCGGATGGGCCGAGCGCGCCATGCGGTCGCTCGCCGGGCACCGGGTCGTGCTGCCACCGGGCGAACCGAACCTCCGCAAGGTCGCGGGCGCCGCGCAGCAGCTCCGTCGGTTCCTCGCGGACGGCGGGACGCTGAAGCGCGGGCCGCTGCGGTCCGCCACCCAGCGCCAGACCGAGCCCCTGTTGCAGGGCATCACCGTCGACGGCGGGCCGCCCGTCACGGCCGAGCAGCTCGACATCCTGTTCACTCACCTCATGGTGCTGATCGCGTGCCGCGAACTGCAGTACGTGTGGGAAGCCGCAGGAGTGTCGTTCCCCGCGGACGTCCCCTTGGCGGACAGGGTCGCCCGCTTCGCACGCGCGCACGCCCGCCTCAGCCGCATCCGGGACGTCCTGCCCGCCATCAACGAGACCGCCGAACTGCTCGGCCGTGCCGGGCTCGGCATCCAGCTCACCCATCCCGTCCAATGGCACGGATACGTGACCGCCTTGGAGAGCGCCCTGCTCGGCATCGGCGCGGGACGCGCAACGGCCGACATCACCGCTCTCCGTGACGCGGTCGCCGGTGCTGATGACGCCCCACCCGAACTGGACGCCGCCCTCGCCGCGATCGATGCCCGCGACGCCGACGCCTACGCCCGCGCCCTGCGCGGCCTGGCCGAGGCACGGCACGAGCGCGCACTCCAAGCACGCTGCGACCAACTGCTGGCCCGCCTGCGCGCAGCCCACCCCGAACTCGCCGACCTCCTCGTGGCGACCGCCGGTGAGCCCGCCTGGCCCGCACGCCTGGAACGCTGGGAAGAGGCATGGGCCTGGGCGCGCGCCATGGCCGGCCTTGCCGAACTGCCCCGCTCCGCCACCGAACTACGCCTGCGCGCGGAGATGGAGAACGCGGGTGAACGCCTGCGCGAAGCCAGTGCGCGCCTGGCCGCCGCGCAGGCATGGGGCGAATGCCTGGCGCGCATCAACCGCGCCTCCACCGAACCCACCGAGATAGTGCCGGTGTGGATCGTCCCCCTCTGGCGCATCCCGGACGTTCTTCCGCCCACTTCGGACGCGTTCGACGTGGTCATCGTGGACGGGGAGCACAGCGCGGGCGCGGAGGCGCTGTTCCTGCTCTGGTACGCCCCGCGCACCATCCTCGTCGGTCACGGCGGCCCCGCGCTCCCGGCGCCCGGCACCGAGCTGTTCACGACCCCGCCCCGAGACCTGGCCGGTATCGTCACCCCCACCGCCACCCTCTTCGAGATCCTGCTGGCCCGCTTCACCAACGAGACCCGGCCAAGGCAACCTCCACCGCCCGAGCCGGAACCCGCACCCGAGCCCGAACCCGAACAGGCGCCCTCGCCATCGGGATCCCTCCAGCAGGGGCGCTCCATCGTCACCTACAAACGCGAGGAACTGGCCGCCCTGGTGGGGCAGGTGGCCGAACGCGAACCCGACCTCAGCGACGACCAACTGGTCGAAGTGGTGAGCAGGCTCCTGGGCTGCCCCGAGGACGAGGCCCTTCTGGTCAGCGCCCGCGTCCGCTACGCACTGGAATCGCATCGCGGCACCGGGATTCCATGACATCGCCACAGGTGTCGGTCGGCTTCTGTATATAGGACGTGTGGTCGATTGGGACGGGGACGCGCTGAGGCGGTTGCGTGTCGCCGTGAACCGGCGGGATGGACGTGCCGGGCTGGATCTGCTGGCCGAGCGCCCGGCGTCGCCGGTTCTGCAACTCGCGGGGGACGTTCTGATCGCGGCGCTGGGGGAGGGGATCGCAGGGGCGGAGCCGGTCGCGCGGCGGTGCGTCGAGGAGTTGACGAAACGCGGGCGCGACGGCGACGCGGAGTTGGCCGCCGAACTGGTCGCCGCCCTGGACGGAACGCACACCGGGTTGGTGGAGGTACCCGTCGACCTGGGTGTGCTGGGCGCCCGGTTAGCGGCCGACCCGTCCGAGGGTGTTCAGGTGGTGGACCTGCGGACGGGCGACATCGACGAACCAGGCCCGGAGTTCGACGCCGGATCCGAGGCATACGACGCGGAGCGCTGGCTGACGTTCGTGCCGCAGGGTGAGCGGCAGGGTGAGCCGGACGAGGACGCGCAGCGCGGGCGGGCCCGGCAATGGCTCGCCTCGCACGGCTACCGGCCAGGTCCGCGCCCCTTCCTCTAACGCCTGCCTCCTGTTGGCCTATTGGCCGGGGCGTACGAGGGGGAACGGGACGGTCTCCCTGATGCCGCGGCCGGTGAGCGTGATGAGCAGGCGGTCGATGCCCATGCCCATCCCGCCCGCGGGTGGCATGGCGTACTCCAGCGCGCGCAGGAAGTCCTCGTCCAGTTCCATGGCCTCGGGGTCGCCGCCCGCCGCTTGCAGGGACTGCTCGGTGAGGCGTTCCCGTTGCAGGATCGGGTCGATGAGCTCGGAGTACGCGGTGCCCAGTTCCAGACCGAACACGATGAGGTCCCACTTCTCGGCCAGCCGGGGGTCGGCGCGGTGCGGGCGGGTGAGCGGCGAGGTCTCCGCCGGGTAGTCGCGGACGAACGTGGGCGCCGTGATGCCGTCCTCGACCAGCGCCTCGAACAGTTCCTGGATGAGGCGTCCCCCGCTCCAGCCGGGGTCGGTGGCGACACCGGCGCGTTCCGCCATCCCGCGGATGGCACCGGGTTCGGTGGCGGGCGTCACCTCCTCGCCGAGCGCGTCCGACACCGATCCGTACACGGTGATCTCACGCCACGGCTCGGCCAGGTCGTACTCGACGCCGTCGCGGACGACCACCGTGGTGCCGAGCGCCGCCCGTGCCGCGGCCGTCACCAGGTCGCGGGTGAGGACGGCCATGGTGTCGTAGTCGCCGTACGGCTCGTACGCCTCCAGCATCGTGAACTCGGGGTTGTGCTTGGGGGAGACGCCTTCGTTGCGGAAGTTGCGGTTCAGCTCGAAGACCTTGCCGATGCCGCCGACCAGCAGCCGCTTGAGGTAGAGCTCCGGCGCGATCCGCAGGTAGAGCTGAAGGTTGTAGGCGTTCATGCGGGTGGTGAACGGGCGCGCCGCGGCCCCGCCGTGGATCGGCTGGAGCATCGGCGTCTCGACCTCAAGGTAGCCGCGGTCGCGCAGGCACTCGCGGACGGCGGCGATGGCGTCGCCGCGCATCCGCAGCATCCGCCGCGCCTCGTCGTTGACGATGTAGTCGACGTACCGCTGCCGCACGCGCGCCTCGGGGTCGGCGAGGCCGGTCCTCTTGTTGGGCAGCGGGCGCAGGCACTTGGACGTCAGCGTCCAGGACGCGGCCAGCACCGACAGCTCACCGGTCTTGGACGCGACGATCTCGCCGGTCACGCCGACCTGGTCGCCGAGGTCGACGAGCCTCTTCCAGCGCCGCAGGGACTCGGTGCCGAGCACGTCGGCGGTCAGCATGACCTGGAGGTCGCCGGTCTCGTCCCGCAACGTCACGAAGACCAGACGGCCGTGCTCGCGGGCCAGCACGACACGCCCGGCGACGGCGGCGCGCTCACCGGTGTGGGCGCCGGGCGCCAGACCGGCGAACCGTTCGCGGACGCCCGCGGCGTCGTCGGTGCGGTCGAAGCCGAGCGGGTACGGGTCCATCCCGGCCGCGCGGATCTCCGCGAGCTTGGCGTGCCTGACCCGTTCCTGCTCCGACAGCCGCCGCTGCGGCGCCCGCCTCGACTCGGCCTCCCGCTCGATCTCCTCGAACCTGCGCACCAGGTCCGAGGACGGGACGAGCCGTGCCGCACGGTCGAGCTTGGGACGGTTGAGGTTCGGCAGGAAGCCCTCGGCGCGCGCGTAGGCGAGGCCGAGGCGGAGGATGTCGCGGTTCTGCTGGTAGCAGATGAACCGGGGCCGCCAGTCGGGGTTGTACTTGGCGTTCGCCAGGTAGAGGGACTCCAACTGCCAGAACCGCGACGCGAACGACAGCAGGCGGTAGTAGAGCCGCGCCACCGGTCCCGCGCCGATCTGCGAGCCGCGTTCGAACGACGAGCGGAGCATCGCGAAGTTCAGCGACAGTTTCTGCGCGCCGATGGTGGCGGCCTTCTCCGCCAGTTTCGCCACCATGAACTCGTTGAGCCCGTTCTCGGCCGCCCGGTCGCGCCGCATCAGGTCCAGCGACAGGCCGGTACGTCCCCACGGGACGAAGCTCAGCATCCCCCGCAGCTCACCGCGCGAGTCGAACGCCTCCACCATCACGCAGCGGCCGTCGGTGGGGTCGCCGAGACGGCCCAGCGCCATGGAGAAGCCGCGTTCGGCGGCCTCGCCGCGCCAGGCGTCCGCGCTGCGGATCAGCGTGGCCATCTCCCATCCGGGGATCTGCGCGTGCCGTCTGACCCGTACGGTGTAACCGGCCCGCTCCACCCGCCGCACGGCCTGCCTGACCTGCCGCATCTCTCGTCCGTCGAGGTTGAAGTCGGACAGGTCGAGGATGGCCTCGTCGCCGAGTTCCAGCGCGTCGAACCCGTGCCTGCGGTAGATGCGCGCGGCGCGTTCGCCGACGCTGACCGCGCCGGGGATCCAGGCGTGCGCGCGGCACTCGCCGAGCCACGCCTCGATCGCCTGGTCCCATGACTCGGGGTCGCCCAGCGGATCGCCGCTGGCCAGCGAGACCGAACCTTCCACCCGGTAGGCGATGGCCGCCTTGCCGTTGGGCGCGACGATGACGTCCTTGTCGCGGCGCAGCGCGAAGTAGCCGAGGGAGTCCTGGTCGCCGTACTCGGCGAGGAGCGTGCGCGCCGCGATCTCCTCGTCCGGCTCCAGCACCGCGTCCCGCCGCCCGGGACGGAACAGCGCCCAGAACGTGACGATCAGGAGCCCGGTGCCGAGCACGCCGATGATGGTGTCGACCCAGCCGGGCACGCGCACGCCGATCGGCTCGCCGGTGACGCCGGCGCCCAGGATCGTCTGCGCCGCCACGTACCAGGGATCGGCCCAGAATCCGCCGGACGGGTCCTGGTCGGTGAGGGTGACCAGGACCGTTCCGACGCCGCCGCTGACCACCACCAGACCGGCGAACACCATCGCGGCGACCCGCCGGTTGGCCCGGTCGGGCAGCGTGGTGAACTCGCCGCGCGCCGCGACCAGCAGGCACAGCACCGCGAGGAACACGGCGGTGGTGATGCACTCGCCGATCGGCGTGGGCTCGTCAGGGTCGAGGATCAGCGCGACCAGCAGCGTCGTGGACGTGGCCGAGTACAGCCCGAACAGCAGCACCAGGATTCGCCAGGCCGCCTTCTTGCGCCGCCGCACCCCCATCGACAGCAGGATCAGCAGCAGGCCGAACGGCACGCTCGCGGTGAAGCCCAGGTAGTAGATCCAGCGCAGCGCCCAGATGTCGGCGACGCGCAGGATCAGGTCGGACGACAGCCAGGCCAGGATCGACAGGACGCCCGACAGCCGGGTGTACCAGAAGAAGACCGCGGGCATCGCCTGGATCAGGCTGCGCCAGCCGCCGGTGAGGCCGCCTCCGGGGGCGGGCGGCCTGCTCGCTGTACCGGGTGTCACGTCCTCCACGTTCCTGATCTTCTGCGTTCCGGCGGCGTTCGCACGCGAACCTCCGCGACACGGTGGGCGTCGTACGGGTAGGGGTCGTGCCCGCAGGGGGATGATGTCGTATGGCGGGCGTCCCCGGTCGACGTCGGTCCCAAGGTTGTCAGCAAAAGTCGATATGGTCGCGGATATGCCAAATGAGACCACCGGGGAGCGGTTGCTCGCCCACCGCTACCGACTGGTGAGACAGGTCGGCCGCGGCGGTATGGGCACGGTCTGGCAGGCACACGATGAGGTCCTCGGTCGAGACGTCGCGGTGAAAGAGGTCATCCTGCCGCATGGTCTCACCGATGAGGAGCGCGCCGTCCACCACAAGCGCACGTTCCGTGAGGCGCGCACGGCCGCGCGCCTCGGCCACCCCGGCGTGGTCACCGTGTACGACGTGGTCGAGGAGGACGGCCGGCCCTGGATCATCATGGAGCTGATCCAGGCCCGCTCGCTCGACCAGGTCATCAAGCAGGAGGGCCCGCTGGATCCGAAGCGGGCCGCCGAGATCGGCCGGCAGATGCTGGCCGCGCTGCACGCCGCGCACGAGGCCGGCGTGCTGCACCGCGACGTCAAGCCCAGCAACGTGCTGCTGACCCGCGGCGACCGCGCGGTGCTCACCGACTTCGGCATCGCCATCGCGGCCGGCGACGCCACCCTCACCCAGACCGGGCTGGTCATGGGCTCGCCCGCGTACATCGCCCCCGAACGCGCACGCGGCCGCACCGCCGGGCCCGCCTCCGACCTGTGGTCCCTGGGCGTCACGCTCTACGCGATGACGCACGGCAAGTCACCCTTCGAACGTTCCGAGCCGATGGCCGCGCTGGTCGCCGTCATCTCCGAGGACCCCGACCCGCCCGAGAACGCCGGCCCGCTCGCCCCGGTGATCCGCGGGCTGCTGCGCAAGGACCCCGACCGGCGGATGGACGCCATCGAGGCCGGGGCGCTGCTCGACGACCTGGTGAGGCAGCAGACGATCGACAGCCAGCGCACGCTGGCGATCGAGGTGCCACCGCAGCTTCAGGGCCCGGCCGACGCGACCGTGCGGGACGAGGCGTATCCGCACGCGGGCCTGACGCGGTCGGAGGCGCCGCCCGTCTCGCTCGGCGACCCCGAGCGCACCGGCGACACCGATCCCACGTCGCGGTCGCGCGGCCGCCTTCCCAGCGTGCTGGCCTGGCGCCCGGGCCCGCCCACGGAGCCCGCGCGCGGCGTCGGCGGGCCCGGTCCGGCCGGCAACCGCAACGCGCTGGTCATCGGCGTGGTCGTGCTGGTGCTCCTGGCGGCCGTCGCCCTGATCCTCCTGACCAGGGACGATGATGACGGCAGCCCCGCCCAGACGCGCGCCGGCACCGCCTCGCCGGGCGGCACCACGTCGGCGAGGCCCAGTTCGGCCCGGTCGAGAGCCGAGCGCGGGAACGACGGCATACCCGCCGGCTTCCGCCTGCACAAGGATCCCACCGGCTTCTCGATCGCGATCCCGAAGGACTGGAAGGGCCCGAGCAAGCGCGGCTCGTCCCCGTCCAGCGTGTTCTTCGAGCCGCCGGACGGCGAGGGCTACATCCAGGTCGACCAGACCGACAAGCCCAGCGACAGCGCCATCGGCGACTGGCGCCGCTACGAGCCCTCCGCGCGCGGCCGGTTCCCCGGCTACCGGCTGATCAAGATCGCGCCGGTCGTCGAGGGCGAGCCGGTCGACGACAAGGACGGCGAGAAGGCCGCGGACTGGGAGTGGACCTACGACGGCAGGTCCGGCCGGCTGCACGCGCTCAACCGCGGCTTCGTCATGAAGGACACCGGCTACGCCATCGTCCTGGTCGCCCCCGACAAGGACTGGTCCAGGACGCTGAGCGAGATGGCCCCGGTCTACGAGCACTTCGAGCCGAAGGATGACTGAGCCCGGCTCCACCGTCCCCGACACCGACGGGCGGCGGATCGCCGGACGGTACCGGCTGCTGTCCCAGGTCGGGCGGGGCGGCATGGGGATCGTCTGGCGCGCCAGGGACGAGATGCTCGACCGCGAGGTGGCCGTCAAGGAGGTGCTGCCGCGCCCCGAGCTCAGCGACCGCGAACGCGAGGACCGGCACAAGCGGACGCTGCGCGAGGCGCGGGCGTCGGCGCGGCTCAACCATCCCGGCGTGGTCACCGTCCACGACGTCGTGGACGAGGACGACCGGCCGTGGATCGTCATGGAGCTGGTCCGGGCCCGGTCGTTACAGGAGGTCGTGGACGCCGACGGGCCGCTGCCGCCCGCGCGTGCGGCGGAGATCGGACGGCAGGTCGTGGCCGCGCTGCGGGCGGCGCACGCGATCGGCATCCTCCACCGCGACGTGAAGCCCGCGAACGTGCTCATCACCGGCGAGGGCCGCGCGGTCCTCACCGACTTCGGCATCGCGCAGGTCGCCGGTGACGCCACCCTCACCAAGACGGGACTGCTCGTCGGCTCGCCCGCGTACATGTCGCCCGAGCGGGTGCGGGGCGATGGCGCGATACCCGCGTCCGACCTGTGGGCGCTGGGCGCGACACTGTACGCGGCGTGCGAGGGCAGGCCGCCGCACCATCGCGGCGACACCATGGCCGTGCTCGCCGCCATCATGACGCAGGACCCGGACCCGCCCCGGAACGCGGGGGAGCTGACGCCCGTCCTGTACGGGTTGCTGGAGCGCGATCCCGTGCGGCGGCTCACGGCCGAGCAGGCGGAGGAGATGCTCGGCGCGATCGCGTCGGGGAACGAGGGCCGCACGCTCGGCATGCCGGCGTCCATGCCCTTGCCCCTTCCGGACCCGCCTGGGCCGCCCGGCCTTATCGGTGCGCCGGTTACGCCCTCGTCTGCCGGCGGCAAGAAGGGCGTCCTGCTGCCGATCCTGGCGGGCGCGCTGACCGCACTTGTCATCGTGGGCGCCGCCGCGGTCCTGTTCTGGCCGGACGGGAAGCAGGGCACGGGCGGCGACGGCGCCCGGGGAACGCAGACCCAGCCTGCGCAGGCCCAAACCCAGACCGGCGTCTCCGCGCAGCCGGCGGACTCCGCCCCCACCCCGGCGAGCACGCCGACCGGCGGCGCGCCGACCGACGATACGCCGTCCCTGCCCGCAGGGCTCCGTCACGTGACCGGCCCGGGAGGCTTCACGATCGGTGTTCCGGAAGGCTGGACGCGGCGGGAGCAGGGCGCCAGCACCTTCTGGACCGACCCCGCCACCGGCGCCTACATCCAGGTCGATCGAACCCCGTGGGACGGAGATCCGTACCACCACTGGCAGGAGTGGGAACGGCAGGTGATCGCCAAGAACGTGCTCCCCGGCTACCGGCGGATCGACCTCGTCAGCACCGGGGTAGCAGCCGGCGGGACCGTGTACCGTGCCGCCGACATCGAGTTCACCTGGAACGGCAAGCATGGGATAGATCGCGGAGTACGCGCCGGGGGGCGCACTTACGCGGTCTTTGTGGCGGTTCCGGAGTCTCGGTGGAACGACTACCGGCCGACCATGAACAATGTGATCGATTCGTTCCGGCCATGACCATGCGCGCGGATGCTCCACTAGGCAGGGCCGCACGCGACGGGGGACCATTCAGCTATGGGAGAGGGTCATCTGCTCGCCAACCGCTACCGGCTGGACGCGGTGGTGGGCCGTGGCGGCATGGGCACCGTCTGGCGTGCCTATGACGTCATGCTGGATCGCGAGGTCGCCGTCAAGGAGGTGGAGCTGCCCCCGGGGCTGACCCGGCAGGAACGCGACATCCTCTACGAGCGGACGCTCCGGGAGGCGCGGGCGTCGGCGCGGCTCAACCATCCGGGCGTGGTGACCGTCCACGACGTGGTGGAGGAGACGGGCCGCCCCTGGATCGTGATGGAGCTGGTCAAGGCCCGCTCGCTGCAGGATCTGCTGGAGGAGGGGCCGCTGGAGCACCAGCGGGTCGCCGAGATCGGGCTGCAGATGCTCGCGGCGCTGCGGCACGCGCACGAGAAGGGGATCCTGCACCGCGACGTCAAGCCCAGCAACGTGCTCATCACGGACACGGGCCGGGTGGTGCTCACCGACTTCGGCATCGCCCAAGTGGAGGGTGACGCCACCCTGACGCAGACCGGCCTGGTCATGGGGTCGCCCGCGTACATCCCTCCCGAACGCGCCATGGGGGAGCGCGCGGTGCCCGCCTCGGACCTGTGGTCGCTGGGCGCCACGCTGTACGCGGCGCTGGAGGGCCGTTCCCCCTACGACCGGCCCGATGCCATGGCCTCGCTCCAAGCGGCGCTGACCGAGCCCGTCCCACCCGCGCGCAACGCGGGCCCGCTGGCCTCGGTGCTGGAGGGACTGCTGGCGCGCGAGCCCGCGCGGCGGATCACCGCCGCGCAGGCCCAGCCCATGCTGACGCACGTGGCGACGATGCCCAAGCCGATCCCCCGGCAGCAGCCGGCGCCGTCGTCCGCCGAGGACACCATCCTCGACGAGCCGTCCGGCGGCTACTACGACCAGACCGTGGTGGACGAGCCGACCGCCACCGTGCTGGACGAGACCGAGGTCGACGGCATCACCAGGGAGGACCCGGGGTCCGGCCAGTACGGGCGCTACAGCGCCGTCTTCAACGTCGACCGGGGGCCGGGCGCCGACCGGCAGCCGCCCGTCCAGCCGCGACCGCCCGCTCAGCATCCGCCTCCCCAGCAATCCCCCACGCAGCAGCCGGCGCTTGAGCGGACGCTGCTGGAGACCGAGTGGACGCCCGGCCCGCAGACCCCGCCGCCCTGGCAGCAGCCGGCGCACCCCCACCAGTGGCAGCAGCCGCCGCCCCCGGGGATCCAGCGTTTCGGCGCGCGGGACCGGGAACGCCGCAAGACCATCCTCATCGTCACGGTCGCGGTGATCCTGGTGGTGGCCGCCGTCCTGGCCGGTGCGTTCATCCTGCGGATGCGGCTGCAAGGCGCCTGACCCGCCCGGCCGCGGGCCGGACGACGGGTCAGGTCCCGGCGGACAGGGCGTCCAGGGCGAGCCGCAGGTCGGCGACATGGCTTTCGAGCGCGTCCAGCGGGTCGGCCGCGGTCCCGTCCGAGCCGTCGGCGCCCTCGCCGCGCAGCCGCGCGACATCGCCCTCCACCAGCGCCATCCGGTCGTCCAGCGCCTTGAGGATCCGGTCGCAACCGGAGCCGCCCTCGCCGTCCAGCGCCTCCCGCAGCAGCGCGGCCTGGCGCCGCAACTCGACGGTACGGCGGTGCAGATCGACGTAGATCGACACCTTGACCCGCAGCAGCCACGGGTCGAACGGCTTGGTGAGGTAGTCCACCGCGCCCGCCGCGTAGCCCTGGTACGCCTGCTCGCCCGCCTCCCCGGCGGCGGTCAGGAAGATGATGGGGATGTCCCGGGTGCGGGGACGGCTCTTGATGTGCCCCGCGGTCTCGAAGCCGTCCATCTCGGGCATCACCACGTCCAGCAGGATCAGCGCGAACTCGTCGTTGATCAGTTCCCGCAGCGCCTCCCGGCCCGAGGTGACGCCGACGAGCTCGACCGGCAGCGCGTCCAGCACGGCCGCGAGGGCGACCAGGTTCTCCTCGCGGTCGTCCACGGCCAGGATCTTCGTGGCGTGCGGCACCGGCTCCTCCGCGTCGGGTGTCGACCTCCGTCTCTCCACCCTGTCACGCCACCGGGCGCCGCGACAGGGGATCGCGGCCGGAGCGGGCCCGCCGGCCCGCTCCCTCAGGCCAGCCAGCCCGGTTTGACCAGGCCGGACTCGTAGGCGAACACCACGAGCTGCGCGCGGTCGCGGGCGCCGAGCTTGACCATGGTGCGGCTCACATGGGTCTTGGCGGTGGCGGGGCTGACCACCAGCCTGGCGGCGATCTCCTCGTTGGTCAGGCCCTCGCCGACCAGCGTCATCACCTCACGCTCCCGGTCGGTGAGCGCGTTCAGCCGTGGCGAGGGCGAGGGCTCCTTGGCGCGGGTGGCGAACTCGGCGATGAGCCGGCGGGTCACGCTGGGCGACAGCAGTCCGTCTCCCGCCGCCACGGCCCGCACCGCGCGGATCAGCTCGACCGGCTCGGTGTCCTTGACCAGGAACCCGCCGGCCCCGCCGCGCAGCGCCTCGAACACGTACTCGTCCAGCTCGAAGGTGGTGAGGATGACGATCCGGACGCCGTCGAGCCGCTCGTCGGAGGCGATCCGCCGGGTGGCCTCCAGGCCGTCGAGCCCCGGCATCCGGACGTCCATCAGGATCACGTCCGGACGCAGCCGTCTGGCCTGTGCCACCGCCTCCTCGCCGTCACCGGCCTCGCCCACCACCTCGATGTCGTCCTGGGCGTCCAGCAGGGCGCGGAACCCGGCGCGCACCAGGACCTGGTCGTCGGCCAGCACCACCCTGATCATCCGGGCCTCTCTTCGTCGATGGGGAGCGTGGCCCGCACGCCGAACCCGCCCTCGGGACGCGGGCCCGCGGAGAACGTGCCGCCCAGCGCCGCCGCCCGCTCCCGCATGCCGTTGATCCCGCTGCCTCCGGGATGGTCGTCCAGCAGGGACACCCCCCGCCCGTCGTCGTCGACCCGCACGGAGATCTCACGGTCACCGTAGGCGATCCGGACCCGGGCCGTCACCGGGCCGGGTCCGGCGTGCCGCGACACGTTGGTCAGGGACTCCTGGACGATCCGGAACGCGGCCAGGTCGGTGCCGGCCGGCAGCGGCCGGCGCTCGCCGGTGATCTCGGCGTCCACCGTGAGCCCGGCCGACCTGGCGCGGCCCAGCAGCTCGTCCAGGCGGTCCAGCCCGGCGGTGGGCGCCCGCGGCGCGCTCTCGCCCTGCGAGCGCAGCACCCCGATCACCGAGCGCATCTCGGTCAGCGCCTCCTTGCTCGCCTCCTTGATCGCCGCCAGCGCGGTCCTCGCCTGGTGCGGGTCCTGGTCGATCAGGTGCAGCGCCACCCCGGCCTGAACGTTGATCATGGAGATGTTGTGGGCGAGCACGTCGTGCAGCTCCCTGGCCATCCGCAGCCGTTCCTCGCTGGCCTGCCGGCGTTCCGCCTCGGCCCGGGTGCGGGCGGACGCGGCGGCGCGCTGGGCCCGCATCCGGATCAGCTCCCCGCTGATCAGCGGCACGGCGGCCCAGGCGACGGCGAAGCTCAGCCCGGCCAGGCTGGGCTCCTCCACCGGGAAGAACTGGTCGGCCCGGCCGCGCTGCTCGAACGGCACGCCGATGACGGCGGAGACGGCGAAGTAGCCGCCCATCACCGCGAACGTCCCGGCCCAGGCGAACAGCCGCTGCCCCGCCACCACCGGTGCGACGATCGCGACGGCGAGGGAGAAGAGGCCCGGCCCCCACGCGTACGCGCGCAGCATGAACAGGACGGTCACGATTCCGACGCCCGCCAGCGTGACCGCCGGGTGACGGCGGCGCAGCAGCAGCAGCGCGGGCCCGGCCAGCAGCAGCGCGAGACCGAACCCGTCCAGCGGCTGGATGTGGGGCGCCACGTCCTCACCGGAGAGGTTCTGCCGGACCCACGGCGGACCCTGGGTGTCTCCTCTCTGCGCCCCCAGCGTGCCCATCACCTGGAAGAAGGCGAGGACGGCGGGCACGATCCACACCGGCCACATGCCCGGGAGCGGCAGGTGCAGCCGCCCCTGGACACCCGGCCGGTCGTCCGCGCCGCTCGGGGAACTGGTCATTTCTGCACGGTAAGGCACCGGCGGGCGGCCCGGCGTCGGCCGAAGGGAGTGATCGGCCGTACTCCCGGGGAGGTACGGGTCAGCCCGCGAGCCACTCCCCGGTCTCGACGCTGACCAGGCCGTGTCGCGCGGCCTCGATGACGGCCTCCCGCTGCGAGTGGACGCCGAGCTTGCTCAGCACGCTCTGCACATGGCTGCGGGCGGTGCTGCGGGTCACGCCCATCGCCTTGGCCAGCGCCTGCGTGGACTCGCCCCGGGCCAGCCGCGTCAGCACCTCCCGTTCCCTGGGGGTCAGGTACCGGGCCGCGAGCCGCGCCCGCCCGTCCGGCCCGTCCTGCCGGCCGTGCCGGTCCGGCGCGGCACGGCGGGTCAGGGCGCTGTCGACGACCACCTCGCCCGCCTCCACCCGCCGCAGCACGTCCAGGATGTCGCCGGCCTGCTGGCCCTTGTGCGCGAAGCCGCGGATGCCCGCCGCCAGGCCGTCCTCCAGCACCGTGTCCTCAAGGAACCCGGTCAGCACCACGAACCGGGTCGCGGGCGCCGCCGCGCGCAGCCGCGGCATCCACTCCAGCGCCGTCCCGGACGGGAACCGCATGTCGATCAGGCACACGTCGGCCCCCGGCTCGCACAGCACGGGCAGCGCCTCCCGCGGCGAGTACACCACCCCGGTGACGGTGTGGCCGGCGTCGGCCAGCACCAGCGACAGCGAGTCGGCGAACATGGCGTGGTCGTCGCAGATCAGGATTCTCATGGATGCGGCCGCCAGTCGTCGGCTCCCACGGTCTCGGCGGTGGCCATGGCCGCGGGCGGCGCCGCCGGCAGCAGCATCCGCACCCGCGCCCCGCCCAGCTCGCAGGCGCGAATCTCAAGCCCGCCCCCGTACTCGGAGATCAGGTCGTGCACGATGCCCAGCCCGAGCGAGGCGAGCCCCGCGGTGCCCTGGCCGAACCCCGGCCCGTCGTCGTCGACCTGGACGGTCACCCAGCCGCGGGCGGCGCGGACCTGGACGTTCACCCGTCCGGCGGCGACGCGGCAGGCGTTGTCGAGGACGTTGCGGAGCGCGCGCCACAGCGCCACCGGGTCCATGTGCGCCCACGCCTCCTCGCCCGCGAACCCGACCTCGTGCGCGGTGGCCAGGCGCATCCCGGTGACGACCTCGGCGGCCAGCTCGTCCACGCGGATCCGCTCGGGGGGCGGCAGCGGCTCGCGGGTGTCGCCGTCGTCGCCCTCCTCGTCCAGCCGGCGCAGCAGGTGGTCGAGCCACCGGGTCTCACCCAGAAGCTGCTCGACGCGCTCGCGGCTGCGGTCGCCGATGTCGTCGGCGACCGCCACCGCGGACGCGAGCATGATGATCGTCCCGAGTTCATGCCGGATGTCATGCCTCAGCCGGCGCCGCCAAAGGCTATTCATGAGGACCCCCGTCCATTGACCCCAGCACCGTTACGACGGTCGCCTGTGGATGAGCGTGTGTCTAGATAATTGGCCACAACATCCCTCTTACTGGCCAGAAGCGGTCATGCCATTACGGGATCGTAAACCCGGCCGTTCCGCGGTACGTCTCATGGGGCATTGGCCCTCCTTTGGCCCTTCTGGGCGCCGCATTTCTTTCATGCCTACGGCGTAGCCGCATTGCGCATTCCGCCGGGTGCGACGGCGGGCCCGGGAAGGCACCCTCATGGCATGCCGACGGTCACTTTTCTCGGGCACGCGGGCGTGTCGGTGCGCGCGCACGCGTTCCACCTGCTCGCCGATCCCTGGCTCGCTCCGACGGGCGCGTTCCTCGGTGCCTGGCACCAGTACCCGCGCAATGATCATGTGGACCTCGGCGGGCTGGTGGATGCCGACTGGGCCGCCGTCTCGCACGAGCATCTTGATCATTTCGATCCCTGGTTCATCGCGCGGCTTTCCGCCCGGACGAGGATCCTCATTCCACGGTATCCGGGCCCGGCGTTCCGGGAACGGATGCTGGCGGCGGCGGGTGGCCGCCAGGTAATCGAGATCTCCCCCTGGGAGAAATTCCCACTGGACAATCGGGGCTCCTGGATCACGGTCATTCCCGAGCTGTCGCCGATGTGCCATGACGCCGCTTTTCTGATCGTGGCGGACGGGCGCGCGATCCTGCACTGCAACGACGCCAGGCTCACCGCCGCGCAGGCCCGCAGGGCCAAGCATCTGGCCGGGGGCCGCCTGGACGTGATGGCGTTGCAGACCTCCGGCGCGTCCTGGCATCCGATCTGCTACGAGTACCCGCCCGAGGAGATGGCCCGGGTGTCCATGGCCAAGCGCATCGCCAAGCTGCGCGCGGCCCAGCGGCTGGTGCGCCAGACCGCGCCCGAGCTCGCCGTCCCCTTCGCCGGCCCGCCCTGCTTCCTGGACCGCGAGGTGGACCATCTCAACTGGGTGCTGCACCAGGAGACCGGCGCGTTCTGCGACCCGGACGTGTCCGTCACCTGGCTGCGCGAGCACCTGCCGGCCCAGCGATGGGAGCTGTTCAAGCCCGGCGACGTCCTCGACCTGGACGGCGGCGGGATCACCCGCGACCCGGTGTCGGCGCGGTTCGACTTCGCCGACCACTTCCGCGACGGCTACCTGCGGGAGTACGCCACGGACCGGGCGGCCGCGATCGAGGGCGTGCTCGCGGAGTACCCCGACCCCGACGCGAGCCTGTTCGACCGCTTCGTCGCCCACTTCGACTACCTGGGCGGGCTCAGCGACTACTTCCTCACCCAGATCGACATGACCGTCCGGTTCGAGGTCACGGGGCCGAACGGCGGGGTCTGGGACGTGGACCTGTCGCCCGAGGGCGTCAAGGTGGGCGAGGCCGGGCCGGGCGCGCGGCCGCACTACCGGATCACCACCGCGGGACGCTGGCTGGAGGGCGTGCTGAGCGGCCGGATCGCCTGGGAGGACCTGCTCATCTCCTTCCGGCTCAGCCTCTACCGCGACCCCGACGTCTACAACGACCACCTGGTCGGCCTGCTCAAGCACGCCAACGCCCCCGCGTTGCAGGCGGTGGAGGCGTACGAGACGGAACGGGACGAGACCGAGCGCATCCTCGTCGAGGCCGACGGCCACACCTACGACATCCCGCGGTACTGCCCGCACGCGGGCGAGGACCTGTCGGTCGGCGCGGTCGTGGCCGACGGCCGGTTGCACTGCCTCGCGCACAACTTCGCGTTCGACCTGTCGACCGGCAAGTGCGTCAACGCGCGCTGCGTCGACCTGGGCAGCCGCAAGGTCTCCTGAACCGTCCCGAACCATCCCGGACCGCAGAGTTTCCTGACCGCCCCGGCCTTCCCGGCCGGGGCGGTCGATCATGCGTGTTACCTTCATTGCGGGTCACGGGGGATCGAAGGGGGCTAAGGGGCCGACACGTGCGCAACAGGAAACAGGCGGGCCTGCTGGCCGTCGTGCTGGTGCTGGTCGTCGTCATGCTGGAGGTCTTCGCCGTCCGGCTCGGCTCGCTGGAACTGCACATGCCCAACGAGCCCGCGATCGCCGAGAACCCCTAGCCGGGACCCCTAGCTCCGGGTGTTGCGCTCGCGCATGATCGACTGAAGATCGGGGTGCTCGCCGCCGTCCGCGTCGGCGAGAGTGGGGCACGCCCATTCGGACTGGTGGCCCCACGAGTAGGCGATGTCCATCGGCGGATCGGGGACGAGCCGGTCCCAGCGCCGCAGGATCTGCCGTAGCTGGTCCTCGGTGGGGAGCCAGTACTGCTTGTCGCCCTCCGAGCAGGACTGCCCGAACGTCTGGTACACCGGCACCACCACGCTGCGGGGGATGCCGGCCTTGTCGGCCATCCGCACCATGCGGTCGATGGCGTTGATGTCGCAGCGCGACCTGGTGCGCGACGAGCCCTTGCACGGGTACGGGTCGAGCCCGACGAGATCGACGTTCACCCGTTCCGGAGTGAGCGGCGCCATCGGCCAGTCGGTGAGGGAGATGAACGAGACCTGGCCGGGCGCCTCCCGCTCGATCAGGTCGGCGCGCCTCCTGATCTCCCAGGAGATGCGCGGGCACTCGCGCGGGTTGGGCTCGTCCGACAGGTACCAGCCGAACACCTTGGGATGCCGGGCGAGCCGCCGCACCGCCGCGGCGAACTCCCCGAACGACAGCTCGAACTCGTCGCACGTGAAGTTGCCGACCCACAGCAGCGCCCGCATGCCGTCCGGGACGCCCGCGACCGACGCGGGGTCCGGCTTGACGTCCACCAGGTCGTAGCCGAGCGCGCGCAGCCGCGGATAGTCGGAGGGCTGCGTGTTCAGCGCGATGTTGAGGGTCGGCTTGCGCGCGCCGGACGTCGCGCCCGGTGTCGCCAGCGGCCCCCGGTACGGCTCGTACCCGTCGGAGGCGACCTGCCGTACCGCGAAGGCGATCAGGCCCGCCAGCGTCACCGCGGCGACGATCACGAGCCCGGCCTTCCCGCGTCCCCTCATCTGACCTGGAAGCCGAGGATGTGCCGGACGGTGTCGAACAGCGCGCGGATCGTCGCCCGCATCGTGGGGTCGCGCAGGTACACCGCGTCCAGCGCGACCCGGGCGGGTACGATCTTCTCGATATAGCCGACGAGATCGACCTCCTGGCCGGGCGGCAGCACGTCGAAGTCGCGGAGCCGGACCTCGGAGTAGCCGGTGAGCCCCGGCCGATGGTCGAAGATCCAGCGGCTGGCCGGGTCGTAGTGCTCGGCCAGGTCGTAGGTCTCCGGGCGCGGCCCCACCAGCGTCATCTGCCCGCGCAGCACGTTCACCAGCTGCGGCAGCTCGTCCAGCGACCAGGCGCGCAGCAGCTTGCCGATGCGGGTGAGCCGCGGGTCGCAGTTGGCGGTGACGGTCAGCCCGCCGACGCCCTGCCGCATCGTGCGGAACTTGTACATGACGAACGGGCGCCCGCCCTGGCCCACCCTGGTCTGCCGGAAGATCCCCGGTCCCGGGCTGGACGCCCGCACCAGCAGGTAGATCATCAGCAGCGGGAAGCTCAGCAGCACCAGCCCGGCCAGCGCGCCCGCGATGTCCAGCGCGCGGCGCGCGGCGGACGGGGCGATGCCGTCGGACACCTCGACCGGACGGCGTGGAAGATCGCTCTCGGTCATCGCCGTCACCCCCTCTTGCTCAGGACCCGGAACCACGCCAGCAGCGCGAGCGTGGTGGCGACGAACGACACCGCGGTGGCGATCGCGGCGCCCTCCGCCTCGTACAGCGGGATCAGCCACACCCCGGTCAGCACCACCACGACCAGCCCGATCGCCTGCCCGGCCGAGGCGGCGCCGGGACGGCCCACCCCGTACAGATAGGCCATGATCAGCCCGGTGACGCCGAAGGTGACCACGCCCGCGAGCCGGATGTAGGTCGGCACCACGGCGTCGTCGAAGACGTCGCCGAACACCCAGGGCAGCGCCGTCCCGGCGATCAGCGTGAGCGGCAGCGCGGCCACGGCCGACACGCCCAGCGCCGGCAGGATCATCCGGCGGGTGCGGCGGGTGGCCTGGGCGCGGTCGTCGCGGGCGAAGTCGGGGTACAGCACGTAGTTCAGCGCCAGCCCCGGAAGCTGCACGAGCTCGGCGAACTTGCTGGCCACGGTGTAGACGCCCAGCACCTTCGGGCCCGCGAGCGCGCCCAGCAGCGCCATGTCGAAACGGAGCTGGAGCAGGTCGATGAGCTGCCCCAGGTAGCCGCGCAGCCCGTACCCGGCGATGGTGCGGCCAAGGCGCGGGTCGGGACGGCCCCAGCCGCGGAAGAACCCGCGCCGCGCCAGGCGCGTCACGATCCACGCCGCCGCCGCCAGGTCGGCCAGCACCAGCCCGGTGACCAGCGCTCCCGGCCCGTACCAGCCGATCAGGATCACCCCGTAGATGGGCAGGAACACGAACTCCTCGACGGCGATCGCCAGGCTGGCGCCGCGCAGGTCGTCGGTGCCCTGCAGCAGGCCCTTGCCGACCGACACGAACCCCTGGGTGAACGTCGGGATGGTCGCGGCCAGCGCCACCCACATGCCGAACGACTGGAAGAACGCCAGGTGGATCAGCGGGCTGAACAGGAGCCAGCCCGCCGCGCCCACCAGCGCGCCCATCACCGTGAGCGCCGCCAGCGTGGGACGCACCACCGACTGGTCGTAGTTCTTGCCCGCCCCGTCCCTGCCCGCGAGGAAGTACGGCGCGGCGGCGGGCAGCCCGGCGTTGGACAGGTGACAGACCAGCCCCGGCAGGATCCGCACCAGGGTGAACGCCCCGACCAGCGCGGGCCCGCCGATCCGCGCCACCATGATCGTCGCCAGCCCGAGCGAGGCCAGCGCGCCGACCCGGCCCATCATGTTGCCCGCCATCAGCCCGACGATCCGCCCGGTGATGGTCCGCGCGGGGCCCGCGGTGTGCTCGGTGGGCAGCACCGTGTCCGGCACGGCCTCCCCGGTGTGCGGACGGGTCTCAGTCAACGGAACCGCCTCCCACCGGCGCGCTTTTGTGGGACCGCTGGGGACGACCCTCCGGGCTCTCGGTCGGTCGTGTCTTTGTGGGGGGGCGACCCCCCACACCCCCCGGCAACTGCGCACGACCGCCCTCCGGGCTCTCGGGCGGTCGTGTCTTGGTGGGGGGACGACCCCCCACACCCCCCGGCAAGAGCGCACGACCGCCCTCCGGGCTCTCGGTCGGTCGTGCGAACAGATCCAGCGCCGCGATCAGGCCGAACATCGCCCAGCCGTGGCGGTAGTGGAGGGTCTCGTAGAACAGCCCCGACACCAGGAACACCAGCACCAGCGCACCGAACAGCTCCGGCCTCGGCACCTCCCGCGCGTACGTGGGGGTGAGCGCGTTCCGGCGCGCTATGCGCACGCACTTGAGCAGCAGCACGAACACCAGCACGATCAGCGCGAACCCGCCGAGGACGCCGCGTTCCAGCACCGCCGCGATGTAGTCGTTGTGCGCCTCGCGGACGTAGGTCTCCTGGTTCTCGAACATCGCGGCCTCGGTGTGGCCGGGACCGATACCCCAAGGGTGGGGCTGCTCCTCCATCATCCGGACCGTGGTGGCGAACACCGTGCTGCGCGACTCGGTGCTCTCCCCGGTCGTCCGCCCGATCGAGTCGCGCAGGATGGGGGACGCGGCGCTGGCCCGGTCCAGCAGCGGCTGGATGTCGACCAGGGTGACCACCGCGATCCCGCCGCCGCCGACGAGCGCGGCCAGCGACATCACCGCGACCGCCCGGTGCGCCCTGCCCTCGCGGAACAGCCGGAAGACGTGCCCGGCCACGATCGCGATGCCCAGCGACAGAGCTCCGCCGTTGGAGCCCGTCAGCAGCTCGGCGACCAGCAGGATCCCGCACACCCCCCAGCGCCGCCACGCCGTGTCCGGATAGTTCGCGGCGCGGGCGATGAAGAACACGCAGATGAACCAGTTGGAGGCGTAGTTGGCGTCGCCGAAGGTGAACATGGCGCGCTCGCCGTCCACCTGCTTGCCGGACAGCGTGTCGTTGCCGATCACGAAGCCGGTGATCATGATCAGGGCGTAGCAGGTGCCGATCAGCACCCAGGAGCGGATCGCCAGCCGCAGCAGCCGAGGGTCGCGCGCGAGGTTGGCGAGGCTGACGCCCCACAGCAGCACGAACAGGTCCTTGACCAGCGTGAGCTGACCGGCGTCGTTGATGATCGCGGCGATGCCGCCGGCGATGATGGTCAGCAGCGTCGGGATCAGGAACGGCCACCTGATGGGGTGCCGGTGCGTCGCGGCCCACAGCACCGCCGTCACCGTCACCACGACCAGCAGCACGTCCGGCAGGCCGGTGTTGCCCGGACCCGGCGGCAGCCCGAACGGCATCAGCATCGGCAGCGACGCGATGCCGACCACCAGGACCGTGCCCACGAGGCCCCGCGCCCGCTCCGCGCGGGGCTCTCGTTCATCCGAGGGCGCGGGCTTCGGGGCCGGCCGCTCGACCGTGGTCACCATCATGGCCGCTTGGAGCTCCCCCGGTAGGTCTCGTCCAGGACGGCGCCCAGGTACTCGGGCGAGAACCAGTCGCCGACCCGTTCACGGGCGCGCTCGGCCATGCGGGAGGCGGCGGCCGGGTCGTCGAGCAGATGCGTGATCGCGCCGGCCATCCCCTCCGGGTCCTCCGGGCGGACCAGCAGCCCGGTCTCGCCCGCCAGCACCAGGTCCTGGTTGGACGGGACGGCGGTCGCGACCAGCGGGATTCCCGCGCCGATGGCCTCGACCAGCACGCACGGCAGGCCCTCCCACCGGCTGGCCATCGCCATCACGTCGAACGCCGGCATCACGTCGGCCACGTCGTCGCGGTGGCCCAGCCACCGCATCCGGTCCTGGATCCCCAGCCTCTCGGTCAGCTTCTCCAGCTCGCCCGCCATGGGGCCGCCGCCGACCCACAGCCCGAACACGTCGTCCGGCAGCCGCGCGATCGCCCGCGCGAAGATCTCCGGGCCCTTCTGGAACGTCAGCCGCCCGACCGACCCGACCACCTTCACCCCGAGCGGCAGGTCGAGCCGCCGCCGGGCCTGCGCGCGGGACCCCGGCGCCGCCGCGTAGGCGTCCACGTCCACCGAGGGCCACGACAGCCGGACGCGTTCGGGCGTGGTCAGTCCCAGGCGCAGCGCGGTCGTCACCGTCTCCGACCCGATCGCCAGGAACGCGTCGGTGTGCTTGGCGGCGGCCTTCTCCAGCCTTATATAGGTGTAGCGCCGCAGCCACGACTGGAACTCGTTGAACGGGAACCCGTGCCAGGTGTGCACGATCCGCGGCACGCCCGCGCGCGCCGCCGCGATCCGCCCGATCACCCCGCCCTTCGCGCTGTGCGTGTGGACGACGTCGTACCGGCCGTCGGCCAGCACCCGCGTCAGCGTGCGCAGCGCCGCCCGGTCGTCGCGCGGCGAGATCTGCGGCACCAGCGGCCCGACCTGGACGATCTCCATCCCGGCGCGGTGTGCGCGCGGGGTGAGGTCCCCGGCGGCGGCGTTGGCCACCGCGTCCTCCCCGTACCGCACCTCCACGCCGGTGGACGCGGCCTTGCTGTCGATCCCGACCCCGCCGGTGATCACGGCCCGCTCGTAGCAGGACGGGTCGAGGGCCAGCGCCCCGTTCAGCGCCACCTGGCCGGCGCCGCCGTTGAAACGGGTGATCACGGTGGCCACCCTGAGCTTGCGGCTTGTCCTCACGTGCACCTCACAGCGTCACCGAGCGGGCGGGCGCCGGCTCTCCGGGCGGCCGGGACCGGCGCGGCGGCCGGTACTCGGGCAGCAGCCGGCGCAGCACCAGCCGCACCTCGTCCTCGTCGCCGCGCGCCGCGGCCCGCTCCAGGGCGTCCAGCAGGAGCGGCAGCCCGGCGGGCGGCGGCGCCGGGCGGGTGCCCCAGACCTTGGGGTGGGCCGTGCGGATCCGCCGCTCGGAGTCGGCGAACGCCTTCTCGGCCAGCTTCTCGCCGGGCCCCAGGCCGCAGAACCGGATCGTCACCTCCGGCAGGCGCAGCTGCGCCGCGTACCGCTGCACCAGCTCGATCACCGGCACCGGGTTGCCCATGTCCAGCACGAACGTCTCGGCCTCCTCGGTCAGCGCCGCCGCCTCCAGCAGCAGCCCCGCCGCCTCGGCCACGGTCATGAAGTGCCGCGTCACCTCCGGATGGGTGATGGTCACCGCCTCGCCCGAGGCGATCCGGCTGGCCAGCGAGGACAGCAGCGAGCCCGGCTCGCCGATCACGTTGCCGACGCGCACCGCCGCGAACCGGGTCGGGCCCGGCGTGGCCGTCTGCAGCAGCAGCTCGCCCAGCCGCATCGTCGCCCCGAACACCGAGGTCGGGTCGGCGGCCTTGTCGGACGAGACCAGCACGAGCCGCTCCACGCCGTGCCGCACCGCCGCGTCCACCATGTGCCGGGTGCCGAACACGTTGGCGGCCACGCCCTGGCACGGGTCGTCCTCGACCTGGCACAGCTTGTTCCGCCCCGCGGTGTGGAAGACCAGGTCGGGACGGGCGGCGGCGACGATCTCGCCGATCCGGCCGCGGTCGCGGACATCGGCCTCGGCCGCCACGACCCCCTCCTCGATACCGGCGCCCTCGCCGGTACCGGCGCTCAGCTCGTCCGCGAGGGCGCGCAGGCCCGCCGCGTCCCGGTCCATCAGGAACAGCGCGGCCGGGCCGAGCCGCGCGAGCCGCCGGCACAGCGCCGAGCCCACCGTCCCGCAGGCGCCGGTGACCAGCACCCGGCGCCCCGCCACGAGCATCCGCACCCGCGCGCCGGCCACCGCCACCTCGTCCCGTCCCATGAGCAGCTCCAGCGGGCCACTGCCGGGCGCCTCACGTTCGGGCGGCGGGACGGGACGCCGCGCGCGGGGACGGGTGAGCCAGCGCACGGTCATCCCCGCGTCCGCAGCGCCTCGGTCAGGGCGGTGATCACGCGGTCCTGGCCGTCGGGGGACAGGCCCGGATACAGCGGCAGCGACAGCAGTTCCTCGCCGACCCGGTCGGTGACCGGCACCGACCCGCACTCCTCCGCGCCGAGGATCGACCGGTAGGCCGTCATCTGGTTGGCCGGGATGAAGTGCACGGACGTGGACACGCCCGCGGCCTCCAGCTCGGCTATCAGCGCGTCCCGTTCCGGCACCCGGATCTGGTACAGGTGCCAGGCGTGCCGTACGCCGCCCAGGTTCCGCTGCGGCAGCACCAGGCCGGGCAGCCCCGCCAGCGCCTCGTCGTACCGGGCGACCAGTTCGGCCCGCCGCCGCTGCCACCGCGGCAGCATGGTGAGCTGGGCGCGTCCGATGGCCGCCTGGATGTCGGTCATGTTGGCCTTGAGGCCGACGTTCCTGACGTCGTACCGCCAGCTTCCGCCGGGCAGGTAGCGGCGCCAGGAGTCCTTGCTCATGCCGTGCAGGCGGGTGGCGCGGATCCGGTCGGCGAAGTCCTGGTCGCTGGTGGCGACCGCGCCGCCCTCGCCGATCGGCAGGTTCTTGGTCGCGTAGAAGCTGAAGCACGCCGCGTACGAGGACGACCCGGCGTGCGCGCCGTCCCGTCCGGCGCCGGGGCCGTGCGCCACGTCCTCGATCACCCGGGTCCGGTCGAGTCCCGCCGCCTCCGTCAGCGCCGGCACGTCCACCGGGTAGCCGCCCTGGTTCTGGACGACCATCGCGGCGGGGCGCCCGGCGCGTTCCGCCGCGGCGGCGACGGTGGCCGGGCTCGGCACCAGCGTGTCCTCGTCGATGTCCACCAGCACCGGGCGGTGGCCCGCGTGCAGGATCGCGTTGATCGCGCCGCAGAAGGTCAGGCTCGGCGTCAGCACCGCGGAACCCGGCGGCAGGTCCATCGCGCGCAGGCACAGCTCCAGCGCCGTCGTGCAGGACGCGACCGCGACCACGTGCGCGGCGCCGAGGTAGTCGGCGAAGTCCTGCTCGAACGACGCGGTCTGCGGCCCGGTGGTCACCCACCCGGAGTCCAGCACCTTCACCACCGCGTCGGACACGTCGTCCGCGAAGGACGGCACGGTGAACGGGACGGTGGTCTGTTCGTGACCCATGGCTACCTCTTGATCTTCCGGGTGGTGGCGACGACTCCGAGCAGCGGCCAGCCGGCCGCGGTGACCAGGTCGCGGACGGAGTCCAGACCCGGCGCCGCGGTGACGGGACCGGCCACGGCGACCACGCCGGCGGCCTCGTCGGAGCCGGGATCGATGTCCTCGAAGGCGTGCACGCGGCACACCGGCCGGCCGGTGACCGGCGGCTTGGGAGGCACCGGGGTGTGCGGCGCCGGCGAGGCGACCTCGCCCGTCGCGGGCGCCTCCACCTCGCCCGCCTTCTTCGGGATCACGGCGGTTCCGGCGCCGCCGCCCGTGCCCTTGCCGGTGCCGCCGGAGCCCGCGCGCACGACCGCGACGGCGCGCTTCGTGAGCGACGGGGTGTGGCTGTTCGCGTTCTTGCGCGCCTTGCCGGTCTCGGGCGCGGCCGTGACGACCTTGGTGTCGTCGCCGTACACGGCCGCCGCGATCCGCGACATCAGCTCGGCGGGCAGCGGCCCGCCGGCGCCGACCAGGGCGACCCGGTTCAGGCCCTCGCGCTTGGCGGCGAGCCGGATCCGCCGTCCCAGGTCGGGCAGGTCGGCGTCGCGCCCGTCCGCCCAGCCGAGCAGCGGCACGCCCAGCCTGCGCGCGACCCGCGCCTGCCCCGGCACGGTGGGCCGGAACATCTCGACCACGACCGCGATCAGGATCCCCGCGACCAGCCCCACCAGCGCCGCGACGATCATCATCATCAGCGCCGGGTTCGTGCGCGGCGCCATCACCGCGGGCTGCACGACCGTCGCCGTCCCCGACGTGGCCAGCTGCGTGCGCAGCTCGGTGCGGCTGGTGCGCAGGTCGCTCAGCTCCGCCGCGACCCGCTCCCGCTCGTTGGCCGCGCCGATGTCGGGCACCGGCACCGCCCCGGCGCGCCGCGACAGCGGCCCCAGCTGCTTCTGCAGGACCGTGATCCGCCGCTCGATCGTGGCCAGCTGCTCCTTGATCGCGCCCTGGTTGGACTGGTTGATCTCCGCGACCACCGCGGCGCCGATCGCGTCGGTCAGCCGCCGCGCCACCGCCGGATCCGAGTCCTTGATCGTCAGCTCGACCACCGTGGAGGTGCCCAGCCCGGCCACCGAGATGTTCTTGGCCAGCTTCACCGGGTCGCGCCGCACGCCCTGCTGGCGCAGCACCCGGTCCATCAGGTTCCGGTTCGTGGCGAACGCCTTCACCTGGCTGACCACGATGCTGACGCCCGCGTCCCCCACGGCCGCGTCGGTGGCCCGGCTGCTGGCCTGGATCCTGGACGTGGCCGCGTGCGGCGGCTCCTGTCCGCTCGTCATCAGCGCCACCAGCAGCACCGGCAGGACGGTCATGGCCAGCAGCAGCGCCCAGTAGCCGCGGACGACCCGGGCGGCGACTTCGTCGATCTCCACGCGAACTTCCCTCCGGCGGCGTCGGTAGGGCGAGCGTAGGAACGCCGTGCGAAGATCGAATCGCCAATCGGGACGAGCCCGGATGCGCCGTTTGCTGGGTCTGTCCGCAGCGGGTCAGCGGGTCAGCGGGTCAGGGGATTCAGGCGGGGGAGAGGGCTTCATCCCCGCGCGCATCGCCAGGGTGATGGCTTCGAGGGCCGAATGCAGGTCCAGCTTGGCCAGCAGGTTCTGGGTGTGGGTGCGCACGGTGTTGGCCGACAGCCCGAGCCGTTCGGCGATCTCGGCGCGGTTCAGGCCGTCCACCATGCACTGGAGCACCTCGCGCTCGCGCGGCGTCAGCTCCGCCAGCGGCTTGGCGGCGGCGTCGGCCTCCGGCGTCTCGTCCAGGAGCCTCCGCAGGACGTCGCCCATGATGTCGGGCGGGATCCACCCGCCGCGCCGGGCCGCGCTCCGGATCACGCGCGCCACCAGGTCCGCGCTCTCGGTCTTCGACAGCCAGCCGACCGCCCCGCGGCGCAGCGCCGCGACGATCGCCTCTACCTCGCTCATCGCCGACAGGACGACCACCCGCACGTCCGCGTGCCGCTTCCGGAGGGCGTCCAGGACGTCCAGCCCGTTCTCGCCGGCCAGCATCATGTCCAGCACCACGACATGGGGCCGCTCGGTGGCGGTCAGCGCGAGCGCCCGCCGCCTGTCCTCGGCGACCGGCAGGATCACCAGATCGGGCTCGCGGCCCAGCCGGGCGGCCAGGGCCTCGGCGAACAGGGCGTGATCGTCCACGATGAGGACGCGGATGGGTGACCGCATCCCTCGACCATGGCGGGCGGCGCGCCGCGGCGGAACCCGCAAACGCTGTAGTTCCACTTTCGGACATGACAACCGTTCTGGACATGCCTACCGCAGGCGGTCAACGGTGCGTAATCGCCCCGTCGGGATCCGTGCGAACGGCGCAGGTCGGCCATGCCCGCGCCGCACGGAAGAAGAACCGTGCGCGGACGCACGCCACCGTCCCGGAGTTCACGGCAGTCCGGAGCCGGTCAGGCGGCGGCCGTGCCGTTGACCGCCCGCGGGCGGCTGCTGATCCTGTCCGTACCGATTCGTGCCCATCGACCGAGGGGGCGCCATGCGTTCAGGGGAAGCGTCATGAAGGTCCTGATAACGGGGGGAGCGGGCTTCATCGGCAGCACGATCGCGTCCGCCTTCGCCGAACGGGGGGCCACCCCCGTCGTACTCGACAGCCTGGTCACCGGACGGCCCGAGTTCACCGACGGAAAGATCTTCTATCAGGGGGACATCGGCGACGGCGCGCTGATCGACGAGATCTTCGCCGCGCATCCGGACATCGTCGCGACCGTGCACTGCGCGGCGCTCATCGTCGTGCCCGACTCGATGGCCGATCCGCACCGGTACTACCAGGTCAACCTCACCCGCACGCTCGATCTCGCCGGCCATCTGCTGCGCAACGGCTGCGACCGGATGATCTTCGCCTCGACGGCGGGGATGTACCGGCCGGAGCCGGACCTGTCGGTCACCGAGGAGTCCGCGCTGGAGCCGCAGAACCCCTACACCCGCTCCAAGATGATGGCGGAGCTGCTGCTGGAGGACCTGTGCGCCGCCTACGGGCTGCGCGTGATCTCGTTGCGCTACCTCAACCCGATCGGGGCCGACCCGCGGATGCGCACCGGCCTGCAGAGCAGCAAGCCCACGCACGCGCTGGGCAAGATGATCGAGTCCTACGAGCTGGGCGTGCCCTTCACCATCACCGGGGTCGACTGGGACACCCGCGACGGCACGGCGGTCCGCGACTACATCCACGTCTGGGACATCGCCCGCGCGTTCTGCCTGGCCGTGGAACGTTTCGACGCCATCGTCCCGCCCGGTCGCGACGACCGCCGCTCCGGCTACGAGGTGATCAACCTCGGCACCGGCGGCGGCACCACCGTACGGGAGCTGGTCGAGGCGTTCCGCGGCGTGGTCGGCGAGGACTTCCAGGTCCGTGAGGCCCCCGCCCGTCCCGGTGACGTGGTGGGCGCGTACGTGAACCCGTCCAAGGCCCTGCGGGTGCTCGGCTGGAAGCCCGAATACACGATCGAGGACGCCATCCGTCATTCGCTGGAATGGGCGTCCCACCGGGCGAGGCTGGACGTGGCCTGAGCCGAATTCGGCCGACCGGAAACCCGGTGCGCCGAATCGGCCGGTCTGGATTTCCGAGATAATGCGCGGCGGGATCGCGGAATCGTGGCGCGGCGATTCCGCGATCCCGCGCGTCTCCGGCAGGGCGCCGCCTCGGGCGGCGGGTGGCGCCGGTGGCGATGTCGGTAGGGTGTGCCCGGACGACCGCGAGGAAGGGTTCGCCGTGACCGCGCCGCTCACGACCACGTCCCCGGTGACCGCGGGACGGGACAGGATCGAGGACAAGCAGGGCCGGACGCTCGCGTTCGTCCGATGGTCCGAGACCCCCGCGCACCAGAGATGGCTCAGGCGGGCGGCGCTGCGGTCACAGGCCAAGAGCTTCGAGCTGGTCGACCCGGACGGCACCGTGCTGTGCAGGGCCGTCGAGGGCAGTCTCCGTCCCGGCAAGGAACCCTCCACGGTGCTGCGGGCCGACGGCACGGAGATCGGGCGCATTACGGTCGTCCGTCTCAGCGCCAGGAACCTCGGCTATGTGCTGTGGGACGCGGCGGGAGAACGGCTGGGCGAGGGGCGTTTCGCCACCAAGGTCAAGTACGGGGACGTCCCCAAGAAGCTGACCCACGCGTTCGAGGACGCCGCCGGCAAGCGCCTCGCCACGGCGGACCGGAAGCCCGCCGGGGGACCGCAGCGCATCGGCTTCGACGGCAGGGCGTCGGACGATCTGCGCCTCCTGGTCATCTGCCTGATGATCATGCTGCCCAACTCGAGGATCGGGGGAGACCCGGGCCAGCGCCCGCCCACACTGGAGCCGCAGGACTTCACGGATACGCGGCCCGGCGCGGACGGCGGCCCGTTCACGGGGTCGCGCCTGGTGTTCCACCGTGACCGGCTCAGCGGGCCTGACGGGCGGGTACTCGCCACGGTCAGGGAACCCTCCGTGGCGCCGCATCGCGGCCTCAGCAGGGCGCTCTCGGCGCACCCCCAGGGCGGCCGGTACGAGTTCGAGGTCGCCGGGCCCGCGGGCGAGACCCTGTTCACCATCGAGAAGTCCAGCGGCGCCCTCCGGTACGAGGTGACGGTGTCCCTCCCGGACGGCGGGCGGCTCGGCACGATCGACCGGACGGGCGGGCCGGCCCGGGCCGTCCACACGATCAGCGCCGGGCCCGGCGTCACCCTCGCGACCGTGACCGCGACGGACGCGTTCGGCAGCGACTTCGCCGTCACGGTTCCCGGCGGCGCCCAGGTGGCGGCCGTGAGCCGGGTCCAGGCGGTGGACGAGCCCTGGGAGATCGGGCTGTCCGGCGACTGCGACGAGCGCCTCAGGATGCTTCTCGTGGCCTTCGTCGTCATCCAGGAGCTCATGCTCGACCTGTAGCGCGGCGTGAGATCCTCGTTGCCGGAAAACCCTCCAGCGGGAAAGGTGAGATCGATGTCGGAGCCGGGGCCGGAGTTCGACCCGGAGATTCTGTTCCGTGACGCGAGGTCGCAGTTCGACCAGGTCGCCGGCATGCAGCGGGCGATGGCCGAGCTGCGCGGGCGGGCGGAGTCGCAGGACGGCCGGGTACGGGCCGTCTACGCCCAGGACCAGGGGCTGGCCGAGGTCGAGCTCGACCCGCGCGCCATGCGCATGAGCGCGGCCGACCTGGGCCGGTTGATCGTCGAGGTCTCCGGCGCGGCCAAGCGGGACCTGGAGCGGCAGATGAAGGAGCTCATGGACGAGACCTTCGCCCAGCAGGACATCACGCCGGACGATCTCAAGGACATGTTCGACGAGCCGTCGGGCCTGACCGAGACCCTCGGCTCCATGGGGCGGATCTTCGAGGGCGCGACCAAGGAGGTCGAGGGGATGCTCGACCAGATCCGCCGGGTGATGGGAACCGCCGGAGCCGGCTCGCCGGGCGGCGCGCCGGGGTCGGGTGTGCCGGGACCCGGCACCCCCGGCGCTCCGGGACCGGCCACCCCGGGACCCGGCGCTCCGGGGTCGGGTGTGCCGGGGCCTGGGAACGTTCCGATGGCCCCGCCCATGCCTCCGGTGCCTCCGCCCCCGCCTCCCGCGCCTCCCACTCCTGCGCCCGCACCGCCCGTACCGGGTCCTGGTGGTGGGCCGGCCCCTGGCCAGCCGTGGCCTTGGGGAGGGAACGCGCCAACGCAGGGCGGGGATCCCTGGCCTTGGGGAGGCAAGCCGCCCGAGACCGACGACCCGTCGTCCGGCCGCGGCGACCGGCGCGACTGACGGAACGGGGGGCAGGGCCGTCAGACCTCCGGGTGGGTCCTGTCGACGTAGTCGTTGCCGTACTGCCGCTGGCCGTAGATGAGGCTTGAGAACACGGGGTCGCCGACGGCGGTGTCGACGCCCCCCTTGCCACCGGCGAGGGGGGCCACCCACGGCCGGGCGGTCCGCGGGATCGACTGGGTGGGGATCGTCCACTTGAACAGCTGCTGGCCGCCGAGCCTGCCCTTCATGAGCCCGGACGTCAGCGACTGCTCCAGCTTGCCGAGGCTGCCCGCGATCACGTCGTCGATCGAGTTCCAGGCGCCCTGGCCCAGGTCGGCGAGCGCCCTCCAGTTGCCGCTCATGACGTTGCCGCCCACGCCGACGCCCAGGGTGAACAGCCCGGTCAGGACGGCCGCGGCCACCCGCATGATCGTTTCGAACATGGTGGAGACCGACTTGAGGAACGCGTAGCACTTACCGGCGATGATGTTGGCCTTGGCCTGCGCGGCGGCGGCGGACGCGCCCGCGGTGAAGAACGACGCGACGTACATCGCGATCACGTACATGGCCAGGGCGAACAGGATCGCCGCGACCACCGCCATCATCGCGATGAAGACCATGAGCATCGCCATGACCCCGAACAGGGACATGCTGATGGCTGCGGCGTGCATCGACGACCACATGCACTGGTTCTCGTACTCCGACAGCTTCGCGTCGTAGTTCTGCCGGTCGTCGCCGCTCCAGGACCGCTCGTCCAGGTTCGCGCGCAGCTGCTGGCTCAGCTGCATGACCTCGCCGAGCTTGTCGTTGACCTTCCACCAGTCCTGGGCGGCGTGCAGGATCTGGTCCGGGTCCCCCTGCCCCTCGTAGATGATCGAGACGGCGGGCCAGGCGTTCGGGATGAGCATCGCGGAGCCCGCCGAGACGTAGTAGGCGACCTGCGCCGTGGTCTTGAAATGGCTCACACCGCACATGGGCAGGCTCTCCTGGCTCGATCGGGGGCTTGCGGGGACGTGTCCGGGCTCGGTTCAGATCTTGAGCGTGTTGCGCTGCTCGGCCGCGTCGTGGCAGGCGGCGGTGGCGTTCAGGCGCTGCCGGAAGTCGGCGAGCTGCTCGGCCTTGGTCTTGAGATCCTCGTCGGCCCATTCGATGGCGAGGGTGTGGGACATGGCCAGCTCGAAGCCGTACATGGTGAAGGCGGCGGTGGCGGCCTTGCGCGGCTCGCCGTTCAGCAGGTAGCGGGCCTCCCTGAGCAGGTCACCGCACCTGGCCTCGTGCTGTGCCCCATGGTCCCTGATCGAGGTCGTCTGGTGCTGGATCTCGTTGCCCACCGTGGCTCCTGAGCGTGAGTGTGGTCGCCGGGACCCGGCGCCGACGCCCGCCGGCGAGCGTCGAGGCGGAGGGACACCCCAGGTGACCGGTCGTACACCGCGCAGAAAACGCTAGCATACGGCGATCATCGTGATCATGCGGACGCGATGCGCGAAGGTCGAGGATGGGGACGTTTGTGGCGCGTGGGCTGAGCGGGGCGCAGGCGGCACGGCGGGCGCGGCTGGTCTCGGCGGCCCGCGCCCTCGCGCTGGACGGCGGGTACGGGGCCGTGACGATGCATGACGTCGCCGACCGGGCCGAGGTGGGACGGGCGACGGTCTACCGGTACTTCGCGTCCAAAGATCACCTGCTGACCGAGGTGGCCACGGACTGGGCGCGCGGGGTGACGGAGGACCTGGACGCCGTGGCGGTGGGCGAGACCGCGGCGGAGCGCCTGACCGCCGTCCTGGAGCGCATCGTCCGGACGGCCGCGGCGGAGCTGACGCTGACCTCCGCGATCGTCCAGGCGGTGACCGCCGACGATCCCAGCGTGGACGAGGCGCGGACCGTGCTGTTCCTGCTCGTACGGGACCGGCTCGCGGCGGCGATCGGGGAGCCGGTGCCGGGGTGGGACCAGGCCGAGGTCGTCCTGGGGCACGTGCTGCTGGCGGCCCTGGTCAGCCTGACCTCGCTGCACCGTCCCGTGGACGAGGTGGCCGAGGTGGTGCGGACGTCGGGGCGGCTGGTGCTGGCCGGGGCCCTGGCGGCCGCGGAGGACGGGACCGTTACGAGGGCTGCCTCCGCCGGGGGAGCGTGACGCTCCCCACTTTGCGGCCTTGACCTGGGCTTTGTGTGATCTTTGCCTCACGTTGGCGGCGGCGTATGGGCAGGGGCGCGCCCTCGGATCGTACGGGGAGGCGCTCGGCCAGGGACCGGGCCAGCACCAGCCCTCCCACCACCATGAGCGCCAGGCACAGGATCGCCAGCCCCGAGATGGCCAGCAACGAGATCATCAGCAGACCAGGATCCGGCAGGTCGGGCAGCATCGTTCCCCTCACTGGAGCGCGCGTGGCCGCGCCCCGTCGGCCTTCGATCCGCCTGCCCCGTGGCGCTTCCGCGCCCTTGGGCACCTCCCCGGGAGGCGGGGAGTGATGGTACATGCCCGTATG